>CBDUAX010000017.1:0-21423 GCA_965365235.1 uncultured bacterium | reverse complement strand
GCGCCAATGGTAGAGACCGAACCGGAGGTGCCCGACGAGTTCCCGGGACGTTCGGGGGTTCGACGCATCGAGGTCGAAGAAGACGCCGATCGCCTCGACCGGTACCTGGCCGAGCGCCTCGGTTTTTCCCGTTCTCGGGTCGTTGCCCTCCTGGGAGAGGGTTTGGTTTTCGTCGATGGTCGCCCAGGGAAGAAGTCGGAACCGCTCCGACCGGGTCAATCGGTGGAAGTCCAGGTGCCGCCTCCAGAGCCCTTGGATGCGGCACCAGAGGACATCCCTCTGGACGTCGTCTACGAGGACGACGCGTTGCTGGTGGTGAACAAAGCAGCGGGTATGGTTGTTCACCCGGCTCCTGGGCACTTTTCCGGCACGCTGGTGAACGCACTGTTGTTCCGCATCCGGGATCTGTCGGGGATCGGGGGGAAGCTTCGTCCCGGGATCGTACATCGCCTGGACAAGGACACCTCCGGGTTGATTGTCGTGGCGAAGGGCGATGAGGCGCACGTGGCCCTTTCCAATGCCATCAGGAGGAGAGAAGTTCGTCGGGTGTACCGGGCTGTGTCTTGGGGCCATCTGGCGGAGACGCCGCTGACGGTGGATGCCCCCATTGGACGGGACCCCCGGGACCGGAAGCGGATGGCAGTGGTGGAGGGGGGGCGCAGGGCGGTGACCCGGCTTCGCGTGCGGGAACATTGGAGGGCCGCCGAACTCCTTGACGTTTCGTTGGGGACCGGGAGGACCCATCAGATCCGTGTGCATCTGGCATACCTCGGGCACCCGGTAGTGGGGGATCAGGTGTACGGAAGTGGGTGGGGGAGGGGGATGAGTGGCTCGGCCCAGGGATGGGCAAGGGAGTTGGCTCGCCGCGTGGATCGGCAGTTGCTCCATGCGGCTGATCTGGCCTTCCAGCACCCCCTATCGGGGAAAGAGATGCACTTCCGGGCTCCGCCCCCGCCGGATTTTGAGGCTGTGGTGACTTGGGCCCGAGGGGAACCGGCCGATCACCAGGCGGGGCCATTGGGAGAAGGACATTGAGCGTAGGTACAGCTTTCATCGACCCTTTCGGAGGGTAGATTTCAGGATCATGGCGGACTTGGATCCACGTTTCACCTTTGAGACCTTCGTCGTAGGCCCGGCGAATCGGCTGACTTCTGCGGCCGCCCGGCGGGCCGCGGAAAACCCGGGTACGTCCTACAACCCCCTCTTCGTCTACTCGGCCTCGGGTCTCGGCAAAACCCACATCCTCGGGGCCATCGCCAGCCACGTAAGCAAGACCCACCCCGACACCAACGTCGCATACCAGACCCTGGAGGGGTTTCTGGCTGAACTCACCGAGGCCCTTGGTGGGGGAGAGGGGACCCGCACCCGCTACGAGGATCTCGGGATTCTCTTGATGGACGACGTGCAGTTCTTGACCGGTCAGGCCCAGGCGCAGGAAATGCTCCTTCGGACGCTGGACCGGCTCACCAGCGCCAGGAAACAGGTGGTGCTGGCCAGTGACCGCCCCCCAACGGAGATCGATGGCCTGGACTCCCGTCTCCGATCCCGCTTCGAGGGCGGCCTCCTGGTGGACATAGGTACCCCGGAGTATGAGACCCGAATAGCCATTATCCGCAGGCAAGCAGAGGCCCGGGGGCAGATCCTCGCCCCTGGAGTGGCCGAAGTCATCGGGCGGATTCCGGTCAAGAACGTCCGGGAGTTGGGCGGGGCATTGAATCGGGTCCTGGCGATTCAGGAGTTGGAGGGACGGGCGGTCTCCCCGGAGGAGGCGGATGAACTTCTTGGGAGTTCCCAGGGTGGTACGCCAGCTCCGGGAGACTCTGACCTCGGCGTTTTCCTGAACGAGCTCACCGATTCCGTGGCCGTTCAGGTAGAGCTCCAAGAGGCGCCTTGGCGGATTCGACTCAGAGAGGTGGCTGAAGAGGTAGAGGGGGAAGGGTTCAAAGGGGGACGCCTTCGCCGTCTCTTGCAGAAGGAGAGCCCTCCCGGAGGTGTGGACGGGATCATCGAGGACTTCCTCCGGACGGTTGAGCGCCTCAAAGAGGTTCGGGTCGAGTTGGACTCGGTAGGAAACCCGTGGCCTGAAGCTGCCCATGGTGTTTTGAAGGATCCAGAGCGTCTGGATGAGGCCGAGGCCCTTCTGGCTTCCGCTCGTGAACGGGCACGGGCCTTCCCGACTATCGAGGACGGACCACGGCTGAAGGATCTACCCGACTCTCTGCCGCAGTTGGTGATCCGGGCCGCCGAGCAGCTCATCAACTCCGATCGACCGGAATACAATCCCCTCTTTGTCTGGAGCCGGGATGGGAATTCCGCCCAGGACCTCCTGAGTGCGGCGGGTCGCAGCTATCGGACGGGAAATGGGGAAGCACGGGTCGCCTTGATCTCCGTGGCCGAGTTTGCCGAAGAGTTCATCGGGGCCCTATCCGGTGGGGTGGCCGGGGCGTGGAGAGAACGCTGGTGGTCTGCCGATCTCCTTCTGATCGAGGGGGCCCAGGACCTGGCGAAGATGGAGCGGGCACAGGAGGAGTTCTTCCACCTCTTCGAAGCCCTGCAACGTCGAAGGGCAAGGGTCATGGTGGCGGCGGACTGCCCTCCTTCGGAGATCGGGGCCATCGACGACCGCCTCCGGTCCCGGTTCGAAGGTGGCCTGGTCCTGGAGATCGAGGGACGAAGGAAAGAAGCCGGAGCCCCGGCTGCCAAGGAACGCGCTGAACCCCAAGCCTCCATGCGTTCCGGAAAGGCCGTCACGGCCGATCCCGGGGGCCCGGCGGAGGGCCAAGGTGGAAAGAAGGACGTCTCAGATCTGGATCGGGAATGGATCATGGGGTTCACTTCCGGGGACGGAGGGGGCGAGGGGATCGCCGGTGGCGAGTCTTCTCGCGCGGTTGGGGTGGAGGTGGGAGACAAGGTTGCCGCTGGCACGCCGGGGGAGATCTGGTTCCCGTCCCCCGAACGTGTCGTCTGGGAGTGGCCTCGAATGGAGGACCGAATCCTGGAGGATCCTGACTGATGGCCATCGAAGGCTCTCTCGTTGACGTCAGCCTCGCGGATATCTGCCAGCTTTTGGCCCTGGGGCGGAAGACCGGTTGTCTGACCATCACCGACCGGTCCGACTTCGGATACGTCTATTTCAAGGCTGGCCGAGTCATTCATGCATCCGTCCTCAACCGGCCCGACCGCTTCGGTGAGCTACTGGTCAAAAACGGAGTGATTCAACAGTCCGAGTTGGACCAGGCTGTGGAGGATCAGGGCCGGGAAGGGCAGGGTCGTCTCGGTGAGATTCTGGTGGGGATGGGAGCCTTGTCCACGGAAGAGGTGGAAAAATGGATCACGGTCCAGATTGAAGAGGCGGTCTATCACCTCTTCACTTGGAACCAGGGGTCCTTCCACTTCAACCCGGACGAGATGCCGGATGAAAAGAAGGTGTTCCTTGTTTCGTTGAATGCAGATGGCCTTCTGATGGAAGGGGCCCGGCGGGGGGGTGGGGGGAGGCTCATCGAACGAAAAATCCCCTCGCTGGACCTGATCTTCAAGATCGTCCGAGACCCGGGAGCCCAGGATGAGGTCCAGCTGAGCGGAAACCAGAGGAAGCTGATCCCTCTCCTGGACGGAAGCCGGACAGTGACGGACCTGGTCCAGGAATCCGGATTGGTGGAGTTCGAGACGGGGAAGGCTCTTTATGAGCTACTCCAAGCCGGGTTCGTCCAGGAGGTGGGAAAGAAGGTCCAGGAAGGGGAGGAAAAGGACCAGTCCGCGGTTGTCCAGCACATCACCCTGGGGCAAGCCTTTTACAAGGCAGGAATGTTGGAGGACGCCGCACGAGAGTTCGAGGAGGCGCTAAAAGGGGATGAAGATGAGCCCACAGCCCACTTCCGCCTCGGCCTGATCGCCCTCAAGGGCGGGGACCCCGAGGGAGCGGTCCAACATCTCGAGGCCATTCCAGACGAAGGGGGGAGGGGGTATGGGGTGCTTCGGAACCTCGCCCTTGCCTTGGAACGCTTGGGCCGTTTCGATGAAGTGGTCCGGGTCCTGAACCAGGCAAATGCGGCGAATTCCGGGGACCCCGGACTGATCCTGGCCCGGGGCATCGCAGAGTTGAAGTCCGGTCGACCGCCGGAGGCCCGGGGGACCTTCAAAAAGTACCGGGCGCAGCTTGGCCAGGCCATGCCTCCGGCCCTGTACTACAACTTTGCCGTCCTCGCCGCAGCGGTCAGCGGATATCTGGAAGAGGCCATCAGCATTGGCAGGGAAGGGCTGAGAGCTTATCCGGCCGAGGCGCCGATCCTGGTAAATACGGGCGCGGTTCTCGACCACAAGGGAGATCATGAGGCAGCTGAGCAGTATTTCCTTCGGGCTGTCTCATCGGGTTCCGCGGTGCCTCCACAAGCCCACAAGAACCTGGGTGACCAGGCCTACCGTCGGGGAGATCGAGTTGGGGCCAAGACCCATTTCGAAACGGCAGTAAAGCTCGACCCGTCCCTGGGAGACGACGTCTATCTCAAACTTGGGCGCATCGCCCTGGAAGAAGCGGACAACGATTTGGCCATCCTCTTCCTACGCCGGGCCATGGAGTTGAACCCTCAGAACGTGGACGCCCGGTCCCATCTGGAGAACCTCGCGGCGTACCCCTGATCCGCGTGCCTCTTCACCAGGTCGTTCTCGCCACTCTGGTCCTCGTGACAGGGCCGTTTTTGCCTTCTTCCTCCCCTCAGGAACCCCCGGAGGTACCCCAAGCGTATGAGTGGATACAGGGAACCCGGGCTCGAGTGGGCTTCCAGCCCCGTGACTCGGTCAGGGCCAGAAACCTTCTAGGCTTTCTGGAGGGTCTTCCACCTTTGCCCGCTCTCGATCCAGACCTCCCACGGGGTGTTTCCGTTTTCATCGCTCCCGACGAAGTGGCCTTCGATTCTTTGGCCGGGGGCGCGGTCCCCGACTGGGGTGCGGCCCTGGTGGTGCCGGCACTGGACCGGATGGTGGTCCCCAGGGATGGGGGGCGTCGCACCCGAGGCTGGTCCGAGGCCCGAGTGCTTCAACATGAATGGGCCCATCTCGGCCTTCACCAGCAGCTGCCTGGTCTGCGGGTGCCCCGCTGGTTCGACGAAGGGTATTCCGAGTGGGCCTCAGGGGGATGGAACCCTTCGCAGGGGTGGCGCCTTCGGGTAGCTTTTGCCCTGGGGCAAGCACCGGCACTGGACTCCCTTGTCCTGGACTGGCCTCGAAGTGAGGCCGCCGCGGAATTGGCCTATCTCCTCTCGGCTACGGCTGTGGAGTACCTCTTCAGCGAGAGTGGGGAGCGGGGGCTCAGGTTGTTGCTGGAGCGGTGGAGGGAGGAGGAGAGTTTTTCGGATGCTCTGGGTTCTGTGTATGGGATCACCCCCGGGCAGTTTGAGGAAGACTGGAAGAAATACGTACGGCGGAGGTACGGGTGGCTTTTCGTCCTCTCCCATTCCACGGTCTTCTGGCTGACTCTGGCCCTTGCCCTTCTGATTATGGTTCGTGTCCGCCGGGGCCGGAATCGGGAGGGGATGGCCAGGCTCAGAGCCACGGAGCCTCCTGATGAACCGGCATATTGGACCGAGATAGAGGACCCGGGGAAGGAATAGGGAAGGGTGACTCGGGCCCCGGGGACCGTTCCCCGGTGGCCTAGACGAGATCTCACCCCTCCAGGAAGGCTGACTGAAGAGTCAAACCCAAAAAGGACATGTGACTCATGGCCGAAAGAATCCTCGTTGTAGACGACGATCCAGATCACCTCTCGGTGGTTTGCACGATTCTCGAAGAAAGTGGATTCGAGGTGGAACGGGCCGACGACGCTGAACAGGCTCTAGCCCGGGTTCACGGGTTCCAGCCCAGTCTGGTCCTGACCGATCTCCGGATGCCGGGAATGGATGGGGTCGAGCTCCTCGAGCGGATCCAGGAAGGGATGACGGGGGTTGAAGTGATCGTCATGACCGGGCACGAGGATATGACCTCGGCCATCGGCGCGATGAGAGCGGGGGCCTTCGACTACGTCGTCAAACCGATGGAGGTCTCAACTCTTCTGAATCTGGTGGATCGGTGCTTGAGAGAAAGGGCACTGAACCTGAAGGCGGCTGGGGCGGGAGCGACGGTTTCACCTCCAGGCGACGACAAGGGGGTGGTGATCGGCCGGGACCCCAGGCTCATCGAGATCTTCAAGATGATCGGGGTCCTGGCCCGGAACCGTGCTACTGTCCTTGTCCGTGGGGAGACGGGCACCGAAGTCATGGCTCGGGCTATCCATAATCACTCTCTCCACGCCGATGAGCCCTTCATCGCCGTCAACTGCACGGCTTTGACCGATACGCTTCTGGAGTCAGAGCTTTTCGGGCACGTCAAGGGTGCGTTCACCGGGGCGGTTTCAAGCCGGAAGGGGTATTTCGAGCTGGCCGGCACGGGAACCATCTTCCTGGATGAGATTGGCGACACGACGCTGGAGTTCCAGACCAAGCTCCTGAGGGTTCTTCAAGACCGGACCTTCTTTCCAGTGGGTGGGGAGATGATGCGGAAGACCGAAGCGCGGATCATCACCGCAACCCACCAGGACCTGGAAACGCTGGTGGAAGAGGGCGGATTCCGGGAGGACCTGTACTTCCGCCTCAGGGTGGTGGATATCGTGGTCCCTCCCTTACGGGATCGTCGAGGGGACATCCCGGACCTTGCCCGTCATCTCCTGGGCCGGATCAAGCGGGAAACCCAACAGGAGATCCATCATATTTCTCCCGAAGCAATGAGAGCCCTGGAAGCCTACTCATGGCCCGGAAATGTCCGAGAGCTGGAAAACGCCATCACCCGGGCCTGTATCCTGGCCCGGGGTGCTACCCTGGGGCCCGAACACCTTCGCCTGGGCTCCGACCGGCCGGAAGTGGTCGGTGGGGAGGGGATCGATTTCAATCAGGGAGGGGTGGCCGGCGCCCAGGAGGCTGCCTTTGCCCTGGGGGAGGGCGGGGGACCGGATTGGACGCTGGATAGCGCCATCGGACGCCAGGTTCTCAGGGTCTTGAACCACACAGGTTGGAACAAGAGTGAGGCGGCCAGGCTTCTCCAGATTTCTCGATCACGGTTGGCCAGGCTGCTCGAGAAATTCAATCTCGAATCCTTGAGGGACTGACGGGAGCCTGCGGTTGGGATTCTCCTTGACCGCTACCCGCTTCGAGAGATAGGATTGCTGCGGAATATGGGAACGAAGACGGAAGTTACGGAAACCAAGGGGGCCCCCAGGGCAGCCCTGCAATTCTCTGCCATCAACGGGATCCTCGGCATTGTCGGAATCCTGACCGTGGCCTTGGGCTACTTCCTTCTATCCCAGGGCTCTATCACCTTGGCTCCCCTCCTTCTCGTTCTCGGTTACGTGGTCTTGTTGCCGCTGGCCATCATCCTCTGAGGACCCCCTCGACGAAGAGCGAGCGGCCTCCTCCCGGACTGGAGGTCCGAATGGGAGTTCGGCCAAACGAAGCGCTCATGGCCCCCTGGAGGGATGAGCCCGCTCCCCTTCTACCCATCCTTCACGAGTTTCACGACCGGGACGGGTATCTCTCAGAAGAGGCTTTGAGAGAAGTTTCGGCGGCTCTCAAGATCCCCTTGGCCGACCTTTACGGCACGGTCTCTTTCTACCATCACTTCTCCACGAACCCGGGTGGACGCGAGAAGCCCCGGGTCTGCACGGGACCGGTATGTGCACTCAAGGGAGCTTCGGGGATCTTGGAAGCGTTGGCTTCTTCGGGAGGCCACGCCATGCCCTGCGCCGGAAGATGTGATGATCCGGTCCCGGTTCTTCGTGGGTCCGATGCCCTGGTCGTTTCTCCCGACAACACCTTCGAAAGCGCCAGGTCGCCGCTCCCGCTCCTGCCACCTGAGGGAGTAGAAGAATGCGTGTTCAGCCATATCCGGCACCGGACCGGGGGCGGGTTGAAGGCCTACACCGAAACCGGTGGCTATGAGGGTCTCAAGAAAGCGATTCAGGGGATGACGCCCGATGAGGTCATCAAGGAAGTGGAGGCTAGCGGCCTGACGGGCCGGGGACGGGCCGGGTTCCCCACCTGGAAGAAGTGGGCGGCCGTCCGAGACGCCGAGGGTGGCCCGAAGTCCATCGTCTGCAACGGTGACGAGGGGGAACCGGGATGTTTCAAAGACCGGGCCCTCATGGATCATGACCCCCACGCCGTGTTGGAAGGAATGGCCTTGGCCGGTTTCGCCACTGGGGCTCCCAGGGGGTTCATCTATCTCCGGTACGAGTATCCCGATACCGCCAGGATCCTGGGGGAGGCCATCGACGAGGCTGAGGAAGCCGGCTTGCTGGGCGAATCGATTCTTGAATCGGGGTTTTCCTTCAGGGTTTATCTACGCCGGGGTGCCGGGGCATACATCTGCGGGGAGGAGACCTCTTTGCTGAACTCCCTGGAAGGAAAACACCCCTTTCCCAGGAATCGCCCTCCCTACCCGGTGACACACGGGTTCGAGAACCTCCCCACGGCTGTGAACAATGTGGAGACGCTGGCCACCGTACCGCCGATCCTTACCAAGGGAGGCGCCTGGTATGCCCGTCTCGGGATGAAGGGGCACTCGGGGACCAAGGTCATCAGCCTTTCCGGTGACATCGCATCACCCGGGAACTACGAGGTTCCCATGGGGCTCCCGCTGGCCGCCCTGCTGAACGAGTGGGCAGGAGGTCCCGGCCTCGGCCGATCCGTGCAGGCCGTCACCATGGCCGGGCTCTCCGGCGGGTTCCTGGCCGGAGAGGATCTCGAGGTCACTCTGGATGACCCCTCCCTTCGGGCCCGAGGGTCCTTTCTGGGTGCCGGGGGAGTCATGGTCTTCGACGACACACGGGATATGGTGGAAATCTCCCACATGGCCATGGCGTTCTTCGCCGAGGAGTCGTGCGGGAAGTGTTTCCCCTGCCGGATCGGAACGGAGCGCCTCACGGAACGGCTGGCCGGTGTGGCCGGACCCCGGGTCCTCACAGACTGGATCGCCGATGTGAACGAGCTGGGAGCCACCATGAAGGAGACCAGCGAGTGTGGCCTGGGACGGGCGGCACCCCTCATCACCGAGAGCCTCCTCCGGTACTTCCCGGACGAGGTGGCCCGGCACGTGGAGGGTTGAGGGTCGGTTCCGCTCCCCGGGGCCCCAGAGCCCCGAGGAATCCCCCGGAGAGGCCCGGAGCCGGGTGGTTCAGTTCCGTCCGACGATCTTCCCCTGTTGCCTTGCCCTCTCCTCGAAAGCCCGCTGCCAGTCCGAGCGGTGGGTGGCCGGCGTCACTTCGACGGCTGTCACCTTGTATTCGGGGCAGCTGGTGGCCCAATCGCTGTATTCCGTGGTCACCACGTTCGCACCGGTCTCCGGGTTGTGGAATGTCGTGTACACCACCCCGGGTTGGACCCTCTCGGTGACGGCGGCCCTGAGGGTGATATCGCCCTTTCGACTGGCCAGGGACACCATGTCGCCTTCGCGGACACCCCGGGTCTCGGCATCGCTCGGATGGATCTCCAGCAGGTCCTCGGAATGCCATACGGTGTTTGCGGTGCGGCGGGTCTGTGCCCCCACGTTGTACTGTGAGAGGATCCGGCCTGTCGTCAGCAGAAGGGGGAACTTCCGGTTGGCCCGTTCTTCGGTGGGTATGTAGGCCGTTTCCACGAATAGCCCTTTGCCCCGGACGAACTGATCCACGTGCATGATGGGCGTACCCAGGGGGGCGCCTTCATTGCACGGCCACTGCACGCTGCCCACCTCGTCCAGGAGCTGGAAGCTCACGTTCCGGAAGGTGGGGGTCAGCTCGGCGATCTCATCCATGATCTCCGCCGAGCTCCCATAGTCCATGTCGTAGCCCAGGGCCTGGGCCAGCTCCTGCGTGATCCGCCACTCGTCCTTGCCCTGACGGGCCTTCATGACGGGCCGCACCCGGTTGATGCGACGCTCCGCATTGGTGAAGGTTCCGTCCTTTTCCAGGAAGGAGGTCCCCGGGAGGAAGACGTGGGCGAACTTGGCCGTCTCGTTCAGGAAAAGATCCTGGACCACAATGCACTCCATCTTCCCCAACGCTTCCTCCACGTGCCGGGTGTTGGGATCTGACTGAGCGATATCCTCCCCCTGGATGTACATGCCCTTGAAGATGTCGGCGCAGGCGGCATCGAACATGTTGGGAATCCGGTACCCCGGTTCCGGGTCGATGGACACACCCCAGTGACGCTCGAACTGGCTCCGTACCTCGTCGTTTCCTACCGGGCGGTATCCGGGCAGCTCATGGGGGAATGAGCCCATGTCGCAGGATCCCTGGACGTTGTTCTGGCCCCGCATGGGGTTCACCCCTCCTCCGGTGAACCCGATGTTCCCGGTGGCCATGGCGAGGTTGGCCATGCCCATGACCATGGTGGATCCCTGACTGTGCTCGGTAACACCCAGGCCGTAGTAGATGGCCCCCCGGTCCGCTGAGCCGTAGAGACGTGCCGCACCCCGGATGTCTTCAGCCGGGACCCCGGTGATCTCCGCGACGGCCTCCGGTGAGTTCTCCGGTCGCAGCATCAAGGCCTTCCAGGCCTCGAAGGATTCGGTGTCGCACCTCTCATGGACGTACCCTTCGTCCAGAAGGCCCTCCTGAATCACCACGTGGGCCAGGGCATTGATCATGGGCACGTTGGTTCCGGGGAGAAGCGGCAGATGATAGTCGGCCTCGATCCGGGCCGAACGAACCAACTCGATCTCCCTGGGATCCACCACGATGAGCTTCGCGCCCTGGCGCAGGCGGCGCTTCATCTGCGAGGCGAAGACGGGGTGGCCGGCCGAGGGGTTGGAGCCGATGACCATGATCACGTCGGCGTCCATGACACTTTCGAAAGGCTGCGTCCCCGCGGAGGTGCCCAGCGTCTCCTTGAGGCCGTACCCGGTGGGGGAGTGACACACCCGGGCACAGGTGTCCACGTTGTTGTTCCCCATGGCGGCCCGGATGAGCTTCTGAACGACGTAGACCTCCTCGTTTGTGCACCTCGAGGAGGTGATGCCCCCAATGGATTTCCGCCCGTGCTCCTCCTGGATCTCTTTGAAGCGCTTCGCGGCGTATCCGATTGCTTCTTCCCAGCCCACCTCTCGCCACGGGTCGCTGGTCTTCTCCCGGACCATGGGGCTCAGGATGCGCTCCGGATGGGATGCGTAGCCCCAGGCGAACCGACCCTTCACACAGCTGTGGCCCTGGTTGGCCTGGCCGTTCTTGGAAGGTGTCATTCGTACGACCTGGTCACCCTTCATCTCGGCCTGGAAAGAACAGCCGACCCCGCAGTAGGCGCAGGTGGTTTCGACGGCGTGATCCGGAAGGCCGTGTTCGACGATGCTTTTTTCCTGGAGTGTCGCCGTGGGGCAGACCTGGACACAGGCGCCGCAGGAGACGCACTCGGAGTACAGAAATCCCTCGTCGATCCCGGCGGATACCTTGGAGTCGAAACCCCGTCCCTGAATGGTCAGGGCGAAGGTACCCTGGACCTCGTCGCAGGCCCGCACGCAGAGGGAGCAGACGATACATTTGCTGGCATCGAAGTGGAAATAGGGGTTGCTGGCGTCGGTGGCGCCGTCCAGGTGGTTCTCCCCCTCGAAGCCGTACCGGACGTCTCGCAACCCCACAACACCGGCCATGTCCTGAAGCTCGCAGTCGCCGTTGGCCGCGCAGGTCAGGCAATCCAACGGATGGTCGGAGATATACAGCTCCATGACATTCCGACGGAGTCTGGCCAGCTTCTCCGTCTGGGTCCGGACCTTCATCCCCTCTTCAACGGGCGTCGTGCACGAGGCGGGATACCCCCTTCGGCCTTCCACCTCCACCAGGCACATCCGGCATGAACCGAACGCCTCCACGCTGTCGGTGGAGCAGAGCTTCGGCACGTCGATGCCGCTCTCCCGGGCAGCCCGCAGGATGCTGGTACCCGCACCAACCGTCAGCGGGACCCCGTCGATCTCCACCTGGACCCTCTGGCCGTTGGTTTTCGCCGGCGTCCCCAGGTCCCTTTGTCTGACTTTATTCATGGATCTCCTCCTCCCCCTTCGCTTCCCCGAAATCCTCCCCGAAGTGTCTTACGGCGCTCCTGACAGGCAAGGGCGTCATGGACCCCATGGCACACAAGGAGGCGTCCTCCAGCGTGTCGCACAGTTGCATCAGCAGGTCGTGATTTTCTTCCCGGTCGATCCCCGCCACAATGCGATCGATGACCTCCACCCCCCTGACGGAGCCAATCCGGCACGGTGTGCACTTTCCGCACGACTCGATGGCACAGAACTCCATGGCAAACCGGGCCTGGGCCGCCATATCGACGGAATCGTCGAAGACCACGATGCCGCCATGGCCCACGATGGCCCCGATGGCGGTGAAGGCCTCGTAGTCCATTGGGATGTCGAGTTGGTCGGCAGTGAGATAGGCCCCCAACGGTCCCCCGACCTGCACGGCTCTCACGGGCCTGCCGGTAGCGGTGCTACCACCCCAGTCTTCGATGAGCTCCCGGAGGGTGACGCCAAAGGCTTTCTCCACAAGGCCGCCCCTTTTGATGTTCCCCGCCAGCTGGAAGGCCAGCGTCCCCGTGGAGCGATTGACCCCATATTCGGCATAGGATTCGCCCCCCCGGTTGATGATATCCGGGACCGAGGCCAGGGTGACCACGTTGTTCACAACGGTGGGTTTTCCGAAGAGCCCCTGGTGGGCGGGGAGGGGGGGCTTGAAGCGGATCATGCCCCGCTTCCCCTCCAGGCTCTCCAGCATGGCCGTCTCCTCACCGCAGATGTAGGCGCCGGCGCCGAGATGAACCTCGATGTCGAAGTCGAACCCACTACCCCGGATGTCCTCTCCCAGCCAGCCGGCCGACCGGGCATTCTCCAGCGCCTCTTGCAGGATCGAATAGGTGATGGGGTACTCGGAGCGGAGGTAGATATACCCTTTGGTAGCTCCCACTGCGTATCCGGCGATGGCCATCCCCTCGAATAGACTCATGGGGTCGCTCTCCATGAGGATCCGATCGGAGAATGTCCCGCTATCGCCCTCATCGGCGTTGCAGGCGATGTACTTCTGGTCTGCCTCTGCCTCAGCCACGGTCCGCCACTTGATGCCCGTGGGGAAGGCGGCGCCTCCCCGCCCCCGGAGTCCGGACTCCAGGACGGCGTCCAGGACCGATTCCTGTCCGTCGGCAAACGCCTTCTCGAGGCCGGTGAACCCATGGTGCTCACGGTAGCTGCCCACCGAGACGGGATCGATGAGCCCGCACCGGAGAAAGCTCCACCGATCCTGCTTGGCCAGATAGGGGATCTCCTCGGTGCGGCCCACGAGCCGGGGGTGGTCTCCGCCCTCGAGGAATCCGGCTTCGAACAGGCCGGCAACATCACCGGGGGTGACGTTTCCATATGCGATCCGGGCGTCGCCGACCTCCACCTCCACCAGAGGCTCGAGCCAGGAAATGCCCCAGGAGCCGTTCCGGATGATCTCGAGGGACTCACCGACCTGTTCCGCCCGACGCTGGATTTCCGCGGCGATCTGGTTGGCCCCCATGGACACGGCTGCGGTCTCCCGCGGTACGTACACCCTTGTGGCCGACATCAGTCGCTCCCCCTCACCGTGTTCACGATGTCGTCGAAGCGTCCCGCGTCTACGCGACCGTAGGTGTTCCCGTTCACCATCACAGACGGTGAACAGGCGCAGTTCCCCAGGCAGTACACCGGCTCCAGCGTCAGTTCTTCCGTGGTCTCGTTCATCTTCATCCCCAGGGCCGACTCGGCGTGGGCCGAGAGGGCCCTGCTGCCCATGGCCTGGCAGGCTTCGGCCTGGCAGATCCTGACGACATGCCTACCCGGCGGGGTGGTCCTGAAGTCGTGATAGAAGCTCACCACCCCGTGGACGTCGGCCCGGGACAGGTTCAGCTCCTCAGCCAGCTGGCGAACGGCCGCTTCCGGAATCCACCCGAATCGATCCTGGAAGGAATGCAGGATCTGGACGAGGAGTTCAGGACGAGCATCAAAACTCGCGATGAGCTCGCTTGCGATGTCCCTGTCGTATGGATTGGCATTCATGGACTGCTGCGGTCTCCCTCTGAGTGAACGGACCGGTCGGAATCCCGAATCGACGGGCCGGAGCCAGGATAAACAACCGGATACCCCGGTTTTGTCAATTTGAGCCAGGGCTCGGCGGAATACCCGTTGGATTACTGGAGGTAAGGGGTTCAGGGCTGAACCACACGACAACAGAAAAGGAGGCCCCGCCCGATCCCTAAAGATCCGGCGGGGCAAATTCTCCTGGGAGTGGGCCGGGGAGCCTTTTTTTTGGGTCGCCCTCACCCCATCCCGCGACCCTACTCGACCAAGCTGGCCTCCAACACCTCCGCCGGCTCGATCTTGGCGGCGCAGCATTTGTATTCGGCCGTCCGGGTGATGTTGTCGAACGCATCATTGGTCAGGAGGTTCGTGGAGGATTCCACGAAGTGGAAGGGCATCCACACAGCCCCTGGGCGCGTCCTGTCCCCTACCATGGCACGGACTACGATGGAGCCGCGCCGGGTGGTCACCCTCACCATTGCACCCGGCTCGATCCCCAGCCGCTGGGCGTCGGCAGGATGGATCTCCGCGAAGTTCTCGGGCTGCTTGTCGTGGATGACTTCACTCTCACGGGTCATGTTCCCGATGTTGTAGTGGTAGAGGGTCCGACCTGTGGAGAGCACCATGGGGTACTCCTCGTCGGGGACTTCATCGGGTGGCCGGAAATCGATGGCCTGCATGAGGCCTTTGCCCCGAGTGAAGCTCCCAGCGTGCAGGAACTGGGTGCCGGGGTGGTCTTCGGTGGGGCAGGGCCACTGAAGTCCCACATCGTCGATACGGTCGTAGGACATGCCGCCGTAGCTGGGCGTCAGGCTGGCCATCTCGTCGAAGATCTCGCTGGGCGACTCGTACGCCATGGGGTAGCCCATGGCCGTGGAGACGTCGCAGAGGATCTCCCAGTCGGGGCGGGCCTCGCCGGGGGCGTCTACGGCCTTTCGTACTCGCTGGACCCGTCGTTCGCTGTTGGTGAAGGTGCCGTCTTTTTCGGCGAAACAGGTGGCGGGGAGGACGACGTCGGCCAGTTTGGCCGTCTCCGTCATGAAGATTTCCTGGACGACCAGGAAGTCCAGCTTCTTGAGGTTTTCGATGACCTTGGCCTGGTTGGGCTCGCTCCGGACCGGGTCTTCGCCAAAGGCGTAGAGAGCCTTGAGAACGCCCTCGCCGGCTTTCTCCACGAAGTCGGTGACGCGACCGCCCCGGTTTGTGGGGATCTCCACACCCCAGGCCGTGCCGAACTTCTTCCTCACCGCTTCGTCCTGCACCTTCTGGTAGCCCGGGAAAACCGAGTGGATGGCGCCCATGTCACAACCACCCTGGACGTTGTTCTGGCCCCGGAGGGGATTGACCCCGGAAGAGGGCTTCCCGATGTGGCCGCAGAGCATGGCCAGGTTGGCCAGGTTCATGACGTTTTCGGTGCCGCAGGTGTGTTCGGTGATGCCGAGGGTGTAGAAGATGGCCGAGGGGCTGCCCTTGGCGTACATCTCGGCGGCCGCACGGATGTCGTCGGCATCCACTCCGCAGACCCGGGCGGCCTCCTCGATATCGTACTTTTGCAGGTTCTCCTTGAAGACGTCGAAGTCCTCGCAGCGCTCCGCGATGAACTCCTTGTCGTGGAGGTCATTTTCGAGGATATGCTTCATCATGGCGTTGATGAGCATGTTGTCGGTGCCGTGTGCCTGCTGGATGTGGACGTCGGCCCGCCGGGCTATCCAGGTCTTCCGCGGGTCGCACACCACCAGCTTGGCCCCTTTCCGGAGCGCCTTCTTCATCTCATACCCGATGATGGGGTGGGCTTCCGTGGGATTGGAGCCGATGATGAAGAGGGTTTGGACGTCTTTGATCTCGTCGATGGAGTTGGTCATGGCTCCCGAGCCGAAAGCCGTAGCCAACCCGGCCACCGTGGGGGCATGGCAGGTGGTGGCGCACTGGTCGATGTTGTTCGTCCGCCCGGCCGCCCGAGCGATCTTCTGCATCAAGAAATTCTCTTCGTTGGTGCAGCGACAGGAGCTGAGGAAGGCGATGCCTTCGGGGCCCTGTTCGTCCCGGATCTCCGCCAGGCGCTTGCCGGTGTGGCTCAAGGCTTCCTCCCAGGACGCCTCTCTGAACTCCCCGTTCTCCCTGATGAGAGGCTTGCTCAGACGGTCCGGGGAGGAGACGAAGGCAGCGCCGAATCGCCCCTTTACGCACAGGTTCCCGTCATTCACCACTGAGCCGGGCTCTGATGTGACCCGGACGATGCGATTGGTCCTGGGGTTCACATTCAGGTCCAACTGACAGCCCACGCCGCAGTAGGTGCAGGTCGTTCGGACCTTGTTCAGATCCTTGGCCCGGCCCTTGCCCTGGGCTTTCGTCTCCCACAGAGCGTTGGTTGGGCATGCGCTGATGCAGAGGCCGCAGAGCTCGCAGGTGGTCTCGTTCAGCGGCAGGTCGAAGGCCGTGCTCACCCGAACGTCCAGGGCCCGACCCTTCAGGGTCAGGGCGTCCACCATGGCCACCTCGGAGCAGATCTTCACGCAGAGCTGGCAGCGAACGCACTTCGAGGGGTCGTAGACGATACCCCGGTGTCCGCCCGTGTAGACGAGTTCCCGATCCTCTGGGACCAGAGAACCGAAGTGCCCCAGATCGGCCCCGTACTCGTAGGAGTAGTCCTGGAGAGCGCAGTCACCATCGGCGTCACACGAGGTGCACCGGGCGTCGTGCTCGCTGAGGAGAAACTCCAGCGTCATCTTCCGGGATGCGTGAATGGTCTGGCTCTCGGTGGCCACCTGCATGCCTTCAGCAGCCAATCGCGTGCAAGAGGTATGGAGACCCCTCTCGCCTTCGATCTCCACCACACAGAGGCGGCAGGAGCCGGAGGGAGACACCCGGGGATCATAACAGAGCCTGGGGACGTGAATGTCGTTTTCCAGGGCCACGTCGAGGACCGTCTGGCCCTCCTGGGCGACGACCTCCTGGCCGTTGATGGTCAGATTGATGGTGCTCATGTCCTCTCCCGATCTACTGAACTCTGTCATGATCTCACCTTTTCCAGGTCACAGCGCAGGCACCGGCTAGCTTCGGCGCACGCTCCCTCCGGATGGAAGGTGCCTACCACTTCTTGGAAGCCCATCCGCTCCGACAGCGGAATCAGGGGCTCTGCGAGCTGCTCCGTGGCGGCTTCCAGGTCGTCGTCCGCTGCCCGATAGAGGCTCATGCTCACATCAGGGGGTAGCACGCCCGAACCGCCCAGATACCGGTCCATGGCGATGGCCGCGCGCTGGCCATCGGCGATGGCCTTGATGACCGTGCTTCCTCCGTTGTTGATGTCGCCCCCGGAGAAGACACCGTCCTCCGACGTGGCCAGCGTCATGGGGTTGAAGTCCACCGTCTTCCAGGGCGTGATCTCCAGCCCGCCGGCGGCCTCGAGCGAAGCCCTCTGCCCGACGGCGGGCAGGATCATGTCACAGTCGACGAAAAACTCACTGCCTTCGATGGGAACGGGCCGGCGCCGGCCACTGTCGTCGGGCTCTCCCAGCTCCATCCGGGTCATCTCGATCCCGATGACCTTCCCCCCGTCTCCGACGATTCGGTTCGGAGCCAGGAGCTCGTGGAGCTCGACACCCTCGATGATGGCTTCCTCGATCTCCTCTTCGTAGGCCGGCATCTCTTCCCGGGTGCGGCGATAGAGAATCTGGACCTTCTCCGCTCCAAGGCGGATGGCCGACCGGGCGGCGTCCACAGCGGCGTTCCCACCGCCGATGACCACGACCTGGTTGCCCGTTTCCGGATCTTTACCCAGGCCCCTTGCCCGGAGGTACTCCAGGGAGTCCTCTACGCCATCCAGCTCTTCCCCTTCGATGCCCAGAGCCCGGCTTTCCTGGGCTCCACTGGCCAGGAAGATGGCCCGGTATCCCATTTCCTTGAGAGACTCGACGCTTTCCACATTTGCGTTGGTCCGGAGCTCCACGCCGTGCCGGAGGATGAACTCGATATCCCGCTCCAGGGCCTCCTTGGGGAGGCGGTACTCCGGGATTCCCAGTGCCAGCATTCCACCGGGCACCGGTTGTTTCTCGAAGACCACCGTCCTGCGTCCCATGAGGGCGAGGAAGTAGGCGGCGCTGAGGCCGGCAGGCCCCGAACCCACGATGGCGATCTCCGGCGTTCCGGCTGCCGGGGGCCCCACCGTCTCGGAGAGGTCCGTGGCATTGTCGCCGGCGTACCGCTTCAGGGCGCGGATGGCCACCGGGTCGTCCAGCTCCGCCCGACGGCAGCGGGTTTGGCAGGGGTGGTCGCAAACGCGGCCGCAAACCGAAACGAAGGGGTTCCGGCGCCGGATGACATCCACGGCCCCGCTGAGCTGTCCCTGGGCCACCATGCCGATGTACTGGGGCACGTTGACCTGAGCCGGACAGGCATGGGAGCAGGGGGCGTTGACCAGGCCCTCACAGACCGAGGCCCGGCAGTGTCCCAGCTGGATGTGTTCCAGGTACTCGTCCCGGAAGTAGCGGAGCGTGGTTAGAACGGGATTGGGGGCCGACTGCCCCAGGCCGCAGAGGGAGGCTTCCTGGATGTGCTCGGCCAACTGCTCGAGCTGATCCAGGTCCTCCACCTTCCCCTCACCCATGCTGATCCGGTCCAGGATGTCCAGCATGTGGCGCGTGCCCACCCGGCAGGGAGGGCACTTGCCGCAGGCCTCCTCCTGGGTGAATTCCAGGAAGTAGCGGGCGATGTTCACCATGCAGGTGCTCTCGTCCATGACGATGAGGCCACCGGACCCCATGATGGCCCCGGCCTCCTTCAGCGAGTCGTAGTCGATGGGGAGGTCCAAGTACTTCATCGGTAGACAACCGCCGGAAGGACCACCCAGCTGGGCCGCTTTGAAGGGGCGTTTGTTCGGAATGCCACCGCCCACGTCGTAGATCATCTCCCTGAGGGTGGCTCCCATGGGAGCCTCAACCAGCCCGGTGTTGTTCACGCGGCCAGCCAGGGCGAAGATCTTGGTCCCCGGACTACCCTCCGTCCCGAATCCCCGGTACCAGTCCTTTCCGTTGAGAATGATGGATGGGACGTTGGCGAAGGTCTCGACGTTGTTGATGCTGGTGGGCTTGCCCTGGTATCCACTCTCAACAGGGTAGGGGGGTCTGGCCGTGGGCATGCCCCGGTCACCCTCCAGCGAGGCGATGAGGGCCGTCTCCTCACCGCAGACGAAGGCTCCGGCCCCCATCCTCAGCTCGATGTCGAAGTCGAAACCGCTACCGAGGATGTTCTTGCCCAGGAGACCTCGTTTGCGAGCCTGCTTCAGGGCGATGGCCACGTGCTCCACGGCGATGGGATACTCGGCACGGACGTAGACGAACCCTTTGGATGCCCCCATGGCATAGGCCGCGATGATCATCCCCTCGATGACCTGATGGGGGACCCCCTCCAGGAGGGCCCGGTCCATGAATGCGCCGGGATCCCCTTCGTCGGCGTTGCAGATGAGGAACTTCTCGGTCCCGGAGGCTTTCCGGGCCAGTTCCCACTTCAGCCCGGTGGGGAATCCGGCTCCGCCACGGCCCCTGAGCCCCGCATCCTTCACCTCGTTGACCACAGCTTCCGGTTCCATCTCCGCCAGGGCCTTGGCCAGGGCCTGGTACCCTCCGGCGGCGATGGCGTCCTCGATGCGGGTGGGATCAATTTTCCCACAATTGGCCAGAACGAGGCGCTGTTGTCCCTTGTAGAACGGAGCCTCTGCCACGGTGGGTGCTGGCTCCCCGGCCACGCTCTGGCAGAGGCGCCGGACGGGCTCACCCTTGAGCAGCGAGGTCTCGATGATCTCGTCCACGTCCTCGGGCCTGACACCTCCGTACAGGAAGTCGTGGGGCTCGATGACCACGTGGGGAGCCAGGACGCATTGGCCGTGACAGCCCGCGTCGACGATCTCCACCTCGTCCATCAGCCCTGCGGCATCGAGCTTGGTCCGAAAGGTCTCAGCCAGCCCAATGGAGCCCATTGAGCGGCACCCGGTCATGCAAAGGAGCACCCGGGCCCGAAAGGCCTTTCCAGCAGCCTGCGCCTCTTTCCTGAGGCTCTCCAGGCCTTCCGCCCCTCCCAAGGTCGTTTCCGCCATTGTCGTATCACTCATACTGGGCCAGAACTTTCTTGAGCCGGTCCGGGGTCACCTGCCCATAGTAGGTGTCATCCACCGTCACCACGGGAGCGAGAAAGCAGGTTCCCAGGCAGGCCACGGTTTCCAGGCTGAAGGCCATGTCCGAGGTGGTTTCGCCATCGGTGACGTTCAGCGTCCTCACCAGGGTGTCCATAATCCTCTGGCCACCGCGAACGTGGCAGGCCGTTCCCTTGCAGCAGCGCACGAGATGCTTGCCCTGGGGTGTCAGGGAGAACTGGGAGTAGAAGGTGGCCACGCCGAAGACCCGGCTTGCCGGGAGGTCGGTCTCGTCACATACCCGGAGAACCACATCCTTGGGGAGGTACCCGTAGGCTTCCTGAATCCGCTGCAGCAGCGGAATGATGTCCCCGCTGGTTACCGGGGACATCTCTTCGACAATATGCATGGCGGGTGCCAATTCGACCGACTCGGCGGTGTTGGCGACGCTCACGGCATCCTCCTCTTTCTGGCGCTGACCGTCTCGAACCATTGTTGATGGAGTTCCAATATTACCCCACTAACGAACCGGCGGACAGGAGAAGAATGCTGCAAACTTGAAGGGTCCCAACCCCGTCCGCGTACCCATTCATCCTCTTGCATTTTCTTCAAATTCCGGGCCATTTCGGAGCCGGCCGCCAGGGCGGGCGCCGTCAGCCTCCAGGGGCGGACCCCCGAGACCCTGTTCCTTTTTGGAGGACGGAGGTATCGTGGGCTTTCGACCGATCAGGAGGGGCCGGATCTGCCCGGGGGCCCCGACGACACAAGGCCCCGGATCGGGGCCCTAGAACGTTCCCCAGATACTTCCCAGGTATGACCCGACGCCGGACCATCCGCACCGTCTGTCCCCGAAACTGCTACTGCACCTGCGGAATGCTGGTGACGGTGGAGGGGGACCGGATCGTCGAGATTACGGGGGACCCCGAGAACCCTGCCACCCAGGGATCGGTATGCCTGAAGGGGCTGTCCTATGCGGAGCGGGCCCATCACGCCGATCGCCTCACAACCCCCCTCCGGCGGAACCCTCAGGGCGGCCATTCCGAGGTTTCCTGGGAGGAGGCCCTCGATGAAATCTCGGCACGTCTCCGGACGATCCGGGAGGAGAGCGGGCCCCTGTCGGTTCTCCACTATGAAGGGTCGGGGAGCCACGGCGCCTTGTCGGCCATGGCCCAAGCGTTTTGGCATCCCTTCGGCGGGTGTACGAAGGCACACGGAGACCTTTG
>CBDUAX010000016.1:0-21660 GCA_965365235.1 uncultured bacterium | reverse complement strand
CCCTGGCGGCCTATCTCTCCAGCATGAAGTGAGGAGACCAACACAATGTCGGTAGTTACCGAGACCGTCCAGGCTCCCCACGTCGCACATACCGAAGACACGGGCATCTGGAGTTGGCTGACCACTGTCGATCACAAGCGGATCGGCATCATGTACTTCCTGACCTCCTTCTTCTTTTTCTTCGTCGGGGGTCTGGAGGCGATGCTGATTCGCATCCAGCTCATGAAACCGGAGAACGCCTTCATCTCTCCGGAGACGTACAATCAGATGTTCACCATGCATGGGACCACCATGGTGTTCCTGGTGGCCATGCCCATGGCCGTGGCCTTCTTCAACTACATCGTTCCGCTCCAGATCGGCGCCCGGGACGTAGCGTTCCCGAGGCTCAATGCCCTGTCCTACTGGGTCTTTCTCTTCGGCGGAATCTTCATCAACTCCAGCTTCCTCTTCGGCGCGGCCCCGAACACCAGTTGGGTGGGCTATGCCAATCTCACCTCCTCTACGTTTGCGCCTGGCCAGAACGTGGAGTTCTGGCTCATCGGCCTTTCGATTCTTGGCGTGAGCTCCATCATGGGCGGGGTGAACTTCATCACCACCATCGTCAACCTCAGGGCCCCAGGCATGAAGCTCATGCGCATGCCTCTATTCACCTGGATGACGCTGGTGACCAGCTTTCTTCTGGTGACGGCGCTGCCGGTGGTGGCTGTGGCCCTGATCATGTTGGCTTTCGACCGGTTTTTTGGAGCCAACTTCTATGAGGTGACGGCCGGAGGTGATCCCATCCTCTGGCAGCACCTCTTCTGGCTCTTCGGCCACCCAGAGGTCTACATCCTCATCCTGCCTTCGTTTGGAATCATCAGCGATGTGATTCCCACCTTTTCGAAGAAACCCCTGTTCGGATATCCGGTGGTGGTCTACGCCGGAATCCTCATCGGCTTTATCGGGTGGGGGGTTTGGAGCCACCACATGTTCACGGTGGGCTTGGGGCCCATCGCCGACTCGTTTTTCGTGGCCAGCACCATGATCATCGCCATCCCAACGGGGATCAAGATCTTCAACTGGTTGGCGACGATGTGGGGTGGGGCTCTTCGGTTCCCCACAGCCATGCTCTTTGCCGTGGGGGTGGTGGCCATCTTTACCGTGGGGGGCCTTAGCGGTGTCATGCATGCTTCTGCGCCCATCGACCTCCAGCAGCACGATTCCTACTTCGTTGTTGCCCACTTCCACTATGTCCTGGTGGGGGGGGCCATCATGGGTCTTTTCAGCGGCCTCTACTTCTGGTTCCCGAAGGTCACGGGACGGATGATGAGTGAATCCATCGGGAAGTGGCATTTCTGGACCACGCTTGTCGGGTTCAACCTGACCTTTTTCCCCATGCACTTCGCCGGACTGTTCGGGATGCCTCGGAGGACCTGGACCTACCAGGCCGAATTGAACCTGGAGACATGGAACCAGCTTTCCACCGTCGGAGCCTTCATCTTCGGACTCTCCTCCCTGCTTTTGATGTGGAACCTGTTCCGTAGCATCAGGAAGGGTGAGAAAGCCTCCGCCAACCCGTGGGACGCTGGAACGTTGGAGTGGGCCATCCCCTCTCCTCCCCATCACTACAATTTCCCGGCCCTTCCCCAGGTCAGGAGCCGTGAACCGCTCTGGGATGAACAGGAGCGAAAGGAAGTCGAAGGAGTAACGCTGGTGGAACCGGAGGAGGAGCCCCACATGCCGAGCCCCTCGTTCTGGCCCTTCATCACGGCCCTGGGCATCGCCGGGACGTGGGCCCTGGTTATGACCGGCATCTGGTGGGTGCCGCTCATTGGCTTCGCCTTCACCGCCTTCGGCATCTTCAACTGGGCCTTCCAGCCTGCGTTCCGATAAGGACGAGATCAGATCGATGTCTCAAGCCGCAACGGTAGCACACGACGATCATCACTACACCAGCACGGGTATCCCGAGCTGGAAGGTGGGATTCTGGGCCTTCATTGGATCCGAGTGCCTATTCTTCGCCTCCCTGATTTCGACCTATATGGTCTACAAGGGGCGGAGTGTGGTGGGGCCGTATCCGGAAGAGATTCTGGACATCCCCCTCACCTCGGTGAGCACCTTCGTCCTCCTCATGAGTTCCCTGGCCATGGTTCTTGCGCTGGACGGCATCCAGCGGGGCAGCAGGAAGCTCACCCTTACCTGGCTCGGAGCCGTAATTCTCCTGGGAGCGACCTTCTTGGGCTTCCAGGTCTACGAGTTCAACCATTTCGTCCACGAGGGGCTGACCATCGGGACGAATGTGTTCGGGTCCTCCTTCTTCGTTTTGACGGGCTTCCACGGCGCCCACGTGACGGGAGGAGTGATCTGGCTTCTGACCCTCTGGATCTTGGCCGCACGTGGGAGGCTGACATCCGCCGACTCCCTGAAGGTAGAGATCGCCGGCCTTTACTGGCACTTCGTGGACATCGTTTGGATCGCCATCTTCACCCTGATCTACCTCATTCAATAGGGGACGTGGAATGAGCTCTGAGGCAGCAACTGTGAACGGACATGATCATGGGAGCCACGCGACCCCTGGCTTCTATTGGGCCATCGGGGGGATCCTCACCGTCATCACTGCGGTGGAGGTGGCCATCTTCTACATCCCGGCCCTCGCTGGAGTTCTCGTACCCCTACTCCTGGTCCTCTCCGCGGCCAAGTTCATTCTGGTCGTGATGTTTTTCATGCATCTGAAGTACGATTCGAAGGTGTTCACCGGACTCTTTTTGTCGGGGCTCGTCCTGGCCATCTTCATGACGGTGGCGCTGATCGTCCTCTTTCAGGTTTTGCCGAAATACAACCTCTGAGGCCGACTCGGCCTTTGGGGCAAATCGGGAAGCCGGGGGCGGTAGACGCTGCCCTCGGCTTTTCCTTACTTATGGGTGAGGGTTGAGGAGAAGTCTTGAGAACCCCGATGGGACGAAGGATGCAGATTTCAGCGCAACTCGAGGTGAATGAACAGTTCCGCTCTTGAGCCGACGATCCTTCTGGCCTCAGCCGGTTGGGATCGACTGACTTTCTTGGGTTTTGAGATCCACATCTCGGTCCTGATCGGGACCGTGTATTTGGCGGCTGTGTACCTCTTTTCCGTAGGCTCGGCACGAGAAAAATACGGGTGGTGGCCGACGCCGGTCTCACGGTGGCGGAAGTTGTCGTACCTGGGGGCGGTAGCACTGATCTTCTTCTCCCTGAACGGCCCGCTCCACACCCTATCCGACGAGTACCTCTTCAGTGCCCACATGGTGCAGCACATGCTGCTCATGTTGATCATGCCTCCCTTCCTTCTTCTGGGCATTCCACCGTGGTTGATTCGGAAGGCCCTGGAGAAGCCTGGGGTGGCCAAGGCAGCGAGGGTCCTCACCCATCCGGTCGTAGCCTATCTGGCGTACAACGTGACCTTTATCGGTTGGCATGTTCCTCAGATGTACAACTGGGCTCTGGTGAGCCACGACCTCCACATCGTGCAACATCTCATGTTCATGGCCGTGGCGACCATGATGTGGTGGCCTGTGGTGAACCCAGTTCCGGAGCTGGAGAAGATCCCGACGGGCCCCCTCCTGATGATGTACGTCTTCGCCTTCGGAATCCCCAGCACCATTCTCTCGGCGTTCATCACTCTTTCCGACTCCGTCTTCTATCCCTGGTACGAAATCGCCCCTCGGGTTTCCTCTCTTTCTCCTCTGGAAGATCAACGGTTGGGAGGCCTGATCATGTGGATCCCAGGCATGCTATTGTTCTGGGTGGCGATCTCTGCCGTCTTCTTCCGGTGGACGAAGGACGAGTATCGGTCCTGGGGTGGGAAGGCCGAGGTCCTGCAGAGTGTCGACCCCTGATGAGCAGTACACGAAAGCATCTTCGAAATCGCAAATGACGAAACGTTTCAGGTTGTCCCCGCCTGCTTTAGCCGGTTTTTTTCCCCTGAGTTTGGTCTTCCTGCTTCAACACTCTCTACTTGCCCAGGAAGTGCCGCCCCCTGATTGGAGATTTGAGAGTGAGGTAGGGGCCAGCGTGTTTTTTGGCGCTTCCGACCAGACCACCGTGGCGATGAATCTGGGTGTGGACAGGGAGAGCGCCCGGTTCGAGCTGGAGAACCAGCTTTCATATCTCTACGGCGAGGCTTCGAACGAGTCGGGAACAACCTTCGTCAACAAGCGCTCCTGGGCTGCTGCCTCGAACCTGGACTACCGAGGCTTTTCCAGGGTGAACCCATACGTATTCGGCGGTGCCCTCTCAAGCCTCGAGAAAGCCATCGAGATCCGGCTCAAATGGGGGGCCGGCGCGAAGCTCACGGCCCTTGATTCGGAGGTCTCGAGCTTGGACTTCGCGCTGGCATTCCTGGGGGAGAGGACCGTTGAGGATTCCCCGACGAATGGTGAAGCGAAGACTCTGGCAAGATGGTCGGGGGAGGTCAATCTTCGGCGGGTCTTCTCGGAAGGAAGGACGGTATTCGAGGCCAAGGGAAACTACAGCCCTGTGTTCGACCATGCAGACAACTATACGGTGACAGCAGAAAGTAGCATCGCCTTCAAGTTGTCGGAGATCATCAGTCTCAAGCTATCCGTCGTGGACAACTACGACAGCCGGGCCCGAAACCGGGGAGCCGTGGACAACAACGATGGACGGGTCCTGTTCAGCGTCCTGAGTTCGTTTTAGTCCGAATCAGTGTGCTTCAGGTGAGTCAGACCGGGGCCTCAGATCTCCAGAGTTCCCCGGACTACCGTCACAGCCTTGCCCGACACCAGGACCCGGTCCCCGGCCATCTGGACCCGTAGCCGGCCCCCCCTTGGGGAGATCTGGGCAGCGGTCATGGACTCTGAGCCGGTCTCTTTTGCCCAGTACGGGGTCAGAAGAGTGTGGGCCATCCCCGTCACTGGATCCTCGTCCACCCCGACCCACGGCCCGAAGAAGCGGGAGACAAAATCGATTCCCTCTGATCCGGGGGCCGTGACGATCACGCCCAGTGGGCCATCTCCAACCTTCACCTCCGAGAGCTGGGAAAAGTTGGGAGTCAGGTCCGCCACTTCGTCCTCGCGCGACATCCGAACCACCCACCCTTTTTTTCCCATCAGCACCTGCACCCCCGGAGGACATCCCAGGGCCTGGAGGAGACCTTCCGGGGGGGGATGGGGGGTGGGGGGATCCACGGGGAAGTCCATGCGGAGCCAGCCGTCCTCCTCTTCCGAAACCGTGAGGATCCCGCTCTGGGTCTCGTACACCAGGGGGGGCGGAATCACTTCCTCTCTCAGGAGCACGTGGGAGGTGGCCAGGGTGGCGTGACCGCAAAGAGGAACCTCAACCTCCGGGGTGAACCATTGGAGCCGGCGAAGACCATTCTCACTCGGAGGCTGGACGAATGCGGTCTCCGAAAGGTTCATCTCTGCCGCAATGGCCTGCATGGTCTTGGCCGGAAGGGATTCCGACAATAGACACACCGCAGCAGGGTTGCCGCTGAAAGGCCTGTCTGTGAAAGCATCGACTTGGTACAATGGAATCTGGATCCCGTGTGACATTCTTCTGCTCGTTCAAAAAGGGCACCGAGGCTTCTGTCCGAAGTCTCCGGCACATCCGGGGCGAAGGAAGGAACGGGACAACTTGCACCTTTCCATGGGAAAAACGCCATGGCACTGGAGCCGCCCCGCCGGACTTTTTCGGAACCGAAAAAGATCCCCGGGAGTCCGAGGGAGGTGGATTCGGCTGAACAGGCTCGGAAGCTCCATGCCTGGGCCTGGTCCATCTACGGGGGTATCCCCCTTGGGTTGAGTGTGGGCTTACTCATGAACAACCTCCTTCTCGGGTTGTTTCTGGGGCCCCTCTTCATCTACGGAGTGGTAGCTGGGATCGCTGCCATCTCCGGCCGAGGTGCCGCGGTTCTCTACATGCCCTCTGGCGCCGGAACTCCCAGAAAAAAAGAGTTCTCCAGGGCGAAAGCGCTGGAAATCAGGGGTGATTTTGAAGGAGCCATCGCGGCGTATGAGACCGAGATCCTGGATGCCCCCCATCGGGGGGAACCGTACCTGAAGATCGCCCGAATGTTCAGAGATGAACTGAAAGACACGGAAGCGGCGGTGATGTGGTTCCGCAGAGCTCAGAAAGAGGCAAAGCTCTTTCCGGGCGAAGAAATCCGAACCCATAGAGAGTTGGCGGAGATCTTCCTCCACATCCGAGGGGAGCCCAGGAAGGCGGCTCCGGAGTTGGCCCGGCTGGCCGAAGCCTTCCCGGATACGCCGGATGGGGAATGGGCGGCCCGCGAACTGGGGTTGATCAAGGAAGCGATGGCCGATGAGGTCAGAGCCCAAGGGGCCAGACCCCAGGAACCTCCGGAAGACCGGCCCAAATCCTGAATACTGCGATCCGCCAACACCGGGGCCCAGCCTGCCCATCAACTCCCCTCACCGGCTCCAGACCGCGATCACACCGCATTTAGCCCCCAGACCTCCAAACCGGCCAGGGACCTCCATTGGGGAAGAGTAGACCTCGATTGCTTCCACCTCGTCGGGGTGGAGTAATCGATCGATGTCGGTTGGAACGTCGTCCCCCCAACTCCATAACATCCCGTCCAGGAACACTCTGGGGAAGCATGTCGATCCGTACCCGCGGTTGAGGAGGCTCTCCCATCCCCCGGCTCGGGTGAAAACGGGCTCCTTTTCCCCGAAGCCGGTCTCCAGGAGTCTCACCCCCGGCACGGTAAAAAGGACATCGGAGATCATCCGGAAGGCGTGCTTCTCGATTTTCTCCCGATCCAGATACCAACCGATTCCGGACTTTTCACGGTCATAGTATCCGCCCAGGACCATCCGCCAGGGACGCCGTTCTCCCTCGACCACCAGCTCTTCGAGTTGGGTGGGATGAGGGGAGAGGCGAAACTCCACCAGGATGGTGTCGGAGGCAGAGAGGGTCACGGGTCCCTCTGCGAAGTCCCAGTAGAAGGCCGATTGGGCACTGACCCAATACTGACCCGGCTCTGGCGCGGTGAGGGTGAACGATCCCTCCACGTCCGCCACCGTGTATACCACGGGTTTCCCTTCCAGGTCGGCGAGGGTGACGCGGCCCAGGGCGATGGGCGTACCAGAGGAAGCATCCAAGAGCCGGCCGGCGAAGGTCTGGGCCAAGGCGCAAGATGGCAGAAGGGCCAGAGCAAAGGTCCAGGCAAGGATCTGGAGGGGTCGGTGGCGCCTTCTCCTGATCTCCATTCTTGGAATTCCCCTTGGCAGGATTGCGGTCATCCCCCTCCCTATTGCTGAGGCCTACCTCCCCAGCAAGAACCTGAAGCCGATCTCGAACAGCATATACGTGGTAGTGATGGGTGCCAGGTCTGGGTCGGTGTCCGGTGGGTCGGCCGGAACGTATCGAAACCGAAAGCCTGGGGTGAAGAAAGACGTTCTACTTCCTGTCAGGGCCAACTCAGTGCCAAAACCCCCAGAGAACCCCAGGCTCCAGGGGTAGGCCACGGTGGAGACCTCCGAGTTCCCTGATTCGTCTCTGGTGCGGATAATGGTGGTTTCCTCCAGAACCCCCCCACCCTCGACCCAGACATCCATGCTCCCCAGGGGAAAGGCTACGATCCGGAGGCCCAAACCAACCGATTGGGTCTCGGGTTTTTTCGTCGATCCACAGAAAGTGGTGGAACACCCGAGGTGGGCTCTTCCGTACTCTCCCACCACACTCCACCCCTCCCGGATTTCGGCCAGAGCCCGCAGGGACCAACCCCATCCCACCTCGGTTCCGATCTGGAGCGGAAAGGGGCATGACTCTCCCCGGGGGGGGCATAGGGGATCCACGTTTCCGAAGTCCCCGGTGGGAAAGGCAGCTCCGACCCGGGGCTCGAAAGAGAGAAAATCCGGCAGGACGGCCTGCGCAACGGCCGCCTTCGGACAAACCAAAGTGCAGCTCAGGATAAGGAGAAAGAAAGTGGGAACCGGCGCCGAACTCCTTCTCCCAACCGGGGGAGGAGGGGTGGCGGCCGCGGTCGGTACGGACTCTGGGTGGGCAAGATCCACTGGGAAAAGGGGTGATGGAGCGGTACCAGGCTTCGTCAGAGTCCGTTTTGGATGCTGCGCCATCACGATCATCGTCCTTGTTGTCGGAAGACTGAAGGTGCGTGTGTGCGGGGCCCACGACTCCAGTTCAAAGGCGGTATTGGCCTCAGGAGATGTTCCTTCGCTTCCCCTTCAGAAAATCCATCATGATGTACTGGCCCAAGGTGAGGGTGGATGTGAAGTAGGCCTTCCCGTGGGCGATCTCGCTGACCTTCTGGACAAACTGGACCAGGTAGGGGTCCTGGGCCAGCATGAATGTGTTGATGAGAATGCCGGACTTCCGACAAGCCGCCACCTCTCTGAAGGTTCTCTGGAGGATGTACTGGTCCAAGCCTCCGGAGTTCAGGTACAGCTGGCCGTCGGGAAGCGTCATGGCGCTGGGCTTCCCATCGGTGATCATGATGATCTGCTGCATATCCTTCTTCTGTGCCCTGAGAATTTTCCGGGCCAGTTCGAACCCTTCTGCGGTATTGGTGTGGAAAGGACCGACCTGGGCTTTGGCCAGTTGGGAAAGGGGGATCTCTTCAGCCCGGTCGCCGAAGGTCACCACTTTGAGCGAATCCCCCGGATAGCTGGTTCGGATAAGGTGGGAGAGGGCCAGGGCCACGCGCTTCGCTGGGGTGAACCGGTCTTCGCCGTACAGGACCATGGAATGGGAGATGTCGAGCATGAGAACGGTAGCGCAAGAAGAGCGATACTCGGTCTGGTGCACCAACAGGTCCTGGTAGTCGAGGTTCAAGGGAACCTTCAGGCCCTCTCGCTCCAAGGCGTTCTTGAGGGTGCCGGGGATGTCCAGATTCATGGTATCGCCGAACTCATAGGGCCGGCTTGCTGCATCGGATGCCACACCCGTGGACAGCTCGGCGGTGTCGTGTGCTCCGAAGTCAGCTTTCCCCAGGGCGCCCAGGAGGTGTTTGAGGGTTCGGTAGCCGAGGAAGTCCATCCCCTTTTGAGTGAGGTCGAAGTGGACTTTTTTCGCGGCATCCCTGGGCTCTTCAATCTTACCTTGGCCTGTAACGTCCTGTGTCGCCCCAGGGATCAACGGCTCCCCACCCTCCACACTCAGATACCCTTCCTCGGCAAGCCGTTCGATGAGGTCATCCAGCAATCTGGCGATTCTCGCCTGGACGTCGGGGTCCCCTTCTCCCTCTCCTCGTAGCTCTTCCAGCATCTCTGGAGTGAGTTCTCCGCTCTCGATCAGGGCTTTGATCAGGGCTCGCTTCAGGGATTCAATGGAAGAAGGGTCCTCCATCCCGGACCACCCCCAATAGGGGTGGAAGTTGGGACCACCGGCGAACCCTCCGTCCAAGAGGAAATCGGCCAGCCGTTCCATGAGGTTCTCCAGGTTCAGCGCGTCCAGCCATTTTCCTTTGTATTTGGTGTAGGTGTGGAAGCGCATAAGCCGATAGTACCTTCTCTGGATGAAAGAAAAACCGACCTCACCCAAGACAACCCCAGCCCCGGATGGTTTTCTTCTTGGGGACGGCTCGATCGGCGCCGCCGAGGTTCGCCGGCTCCTCTTGGAGGCATACGATGCCGGGCGACGGATTCTCCCCTGGCGGGGAGAGTCCGATCCCTACCGGGTGTGGGTATCTGAGGTAATGCTTCAACAAACCCGAGTGGAAACCGTCATCCCCTACTACAAGGAGTGGGTGGAGCGGTTCCCTGACATCGATTCCCTCGCGGCGGCTGGGGAAGAAGAGGTTCTGAGGCTGTGGCAGGGCCTGGGGTACTACTCGCGGGCCAGAAACCTCCTTCAGGCCGCTCGTGTGATACGGGAAAGCTACCAGGGGGAGCTTCCTTCAACCGCCTCCGGACTTCGTGCCCTTCCTGGAGTGGGGGAGTACACCTCCGGGGCTGTTGCCTCAATCGCTTTTGGTGAGGTCGTAGCGGCTGTTGATGGGAATGTCAAAAGGGTTCTCTCCCGCCTGTTCGACCTTCCAGATCCCTCGCTGGCCGAGTTGAGGGAATTGGCCGGGATTTTGGTTGATCCGCTCCGTCCCGGAGATTTCAACCAGGCACTCATGGAGCTGGGTGCCATGACCTGTAAGCCCAGCTCCCCTGACTGTTCGGATTGCCCTTTGAGCGGACTCTGCCTGGCCTCGAGCCGAGGAACCCAGGCAGATCGGCCTCTCCGGAGGAGCCGAGGGCCCGTCCCGGAGACCGAAGCGGCGGTGGTGGTGGCGTGTGCAGAGGTGGATGGATGCCTTCGTTTCCTCCTCAGGAAAAGACCTCGCACGGGGCTGTTGGCCGGCATGTGGGAGTTCCCCAATGAAGAATTTTCTCCCGGGGAGAATCCCAAGGACATTGCATTGGCGTTGGCCCAGCGGTTGGGCTTGAATCCTCCCCCCAACGCCTTGGCCGCAGTGTCACACGTCTTCACTCACCTGAAGGTTTTGTACCATCCTCTTCTTTTCCCGAACCAAACCCCCGGAAGTGAAGGATCTGGACACAGCTGGCTCTCCCTGGAAGAGGCCGACCAGGTTCCTCTCCCTGTCGCTCAGGGGAAGATCCTCACCGCCGCACTGGAAAGGCTCTCCAAGATCCGGTCGTGAGTGAGAATAAATTCCGTCTCAGAGCGTTCTAAGAGAAAGACGATCCAGCTGGAAGGCCCTGACGCCGGGGGTCGTGGTCCACGCCCACTGTTCGGATCTGCTGAAGATGACCGGATCTTGAGGCAATACCACCGATGGCTTCGAACCCGACCCCTTGCGTCGAGAGGGCGGCCTCAACGGGGGACAGGAGCAAGGAATGCGCGGGACTGAATTCGGGAGAGGGTTCGACGCCGTGAGGGCGGCTGTGGAAAGGGTCCGCTCCGGCCGCTCCACAGCGGAGGAGATCGACCTTCCCTCAGGGGATAAGGTCCTGATCCAACGCGATTCGACCATGGCTGCAGGAGTCAGGATCGACACGCCCAACGGACCCGCCGAAGCAAACCCTGTGGTCCTTCCGGGTCTCAGGGAGCGGAGGGGGGTCCAGGGTCCAGAGGCGGATCTCGGACGTTGCCGGTCCCAGGCTTTCGGTCCATCCAAGACAAGGGGCGCCGAGTATCCGAAGGATCTTCCCTTCCTTCCAGACTGTGCCACCTCCATATCCATCATGGAGTCGGAATGCGGTAGGGTGGTGGCCCGAAATGCGGCGTGGATACGGCCAGCCGATCCTCTGAGTGCCCTGGCGGAAATCAAAGCTCAACTCCGCGGGAGCGGTTGGGAAGAAGGGGAGACCACACAGGCTTCTTCTTACATGGGGCAGACCTTTTCCAGCACCTTCGCCAAAAGAGGAATGTCGAGGACGGTGGCCTTGATGGCCTTTGGGGACATCTGCCAGATCATGCTGTTCGAGAAGCACACGGATTGAGCTGGGCTCATCCGGCATCGGATGTAGGGCGGGTTCGCCAGAGCTCTTCATGCGGAAGGAGGTGCGGTCCTCCGTACGATTCTTCCCTTCCCTTTCTCGATACCCGAAGATCCCCGGGTATCCCCACATCTTCGTTCTGGACGAGAGTGGAAGGCTTCTCCACTCCCAGGACGCTCTTCCCCTCGAAGACGGGGCGACGTACAAAGAGGTAGCCTTCCTGGAGTTCCTGACCGCCTGGAGGCCGGAGAGCTGAGCCGACACCGAAATCCATCCAACTACCGAGGTTCAACCTGAATCCAAGGGCAATCCGGGCCAATTCAAGCGGCCTGGGAATCGCCCGGAGTGTCCCCTCAGGGGGACACTTGTTTGATCTGTCTCTTTATCTCCAAAACCCCTAAGTATTTGTAAAAAAATAGTTTAGGGCGGTACTTCTCCGATGGCATGGACCCTGCTTTCTTCTTGGTCAAACGGGCTTGGAGTCTCGCAAATTGCCCGGCAACGCGACCTGGAAAGGGGGGAGACATGAGAACCGTGAGCGCATTCATGGTCCTGGGATTGCTACTGGCAGGTGCCGCACCCTTGGCGGCAGCTGAGTATCCTGGAGAAAAGACACGGCTTCTTCGGCTGGCAGACAAGTTCGAAGATCGTGCATTCGACGTTCTGGATGAGGCCCTGAAAGAGCACCGGTATCCGAATCGCCAACAGGAGGCGGGTATCGAGGCCTTTCGTGAGCTGGCGTGGGTTTCCGCCTATTTCCATGACCAGGTCCGAGTCGACCCCTTGGGATACGGGGCTCGTGACGACTTCCAGGTCTTGGCCGAAGCCTTCACCCGGGCCTCGGGGTGGATGAGCCGGACTCGGTTTGACCGGGACGTCCTCAACGACTTCCGGAAACTCGAGCGAGCGTTCTTCAATCTCGATAGCTACGTGGGCGCGCAGTGGGGCTACGGTCGTGTGGGTCGGCAGCGGATGGAAGACGGTCGGTATCGACAGACCGTTCGAACCCGTGTAATTCCTCGAGTAAAGAGGCACCCCCGCAACCGCAGACCCAGCCGGGGGGTCCATGTAGACGTCGGACTCCGATTCCCCAACGGAAGGGTAAGGGTCGTATGGCACTAGACATGTGGGCTGGGCCTCCATCCGGCCCAATGCCCAGTGGGCCGGAACCGAGACCGGGAGGCGAACAGGAGAGCTCGCTTCCCGGTCCTTTTTTTTGGGTTTGTCCCCAGGTTTCCTTTGCAATCAAAGATCCTCGGCAATAGAAGTCCGACCCTTTTCCTGGCCCCTTTCGGGGCTGCAGTGAACCGGAATGCGGCAGGGAAGGTTCTTCTTTGACAGCCTATCGGCATCCAGGAGGGTGGCATTGGTTGTGCACCTGGACAGAGGCAGCACGTCATCCAAGATCGCCTGAATCCTTCAGACCATTGGACTGCAAAGGGCATGACCGGGACCGGCATCGACCGACCGGCGCTGGCCTTCCGGGCTCGCCGTGATGACCTTCCCTACCCTGGCTTTTGGGGCGGTTGGACGGGAAATCACCCGGAGGGAGCTGGGGTGGGAACGCCGGAAGGGCATGGCTGCTCCATAGAGGAGGTCAGCCGGTTTGTCCACGGTCACTACCTCCGTGGTGTCCTGGCCCCAAAGATGAGAGTGTTGGAGGTTGGTGCCGGGCCAGGTGAATTCACTCCAATGATCGCCAGGGCGGGGTGTCGTGTGGTGGTGGTGGATGGGTCCAAGGTCGAGCTACGGTTCCACCGGGAACGGTCATCGAGCTCCGCCATCGATGAAGCAGTGGAAAGCCGGGTGCTGCTGGGCCCAGGAGGTCTTCCAAGGCACTTCCGGGAGGCCTTCGACGTTGTGGTTTCATTCCAGGATTCCCCTGCTGGCGACCCTGCTAGGAGCCCGCCTGCCTGGACTTCCCTTGCCGCTGCCTGCCGACCGGGTGGCCATCTCCTGCTTTCCGTTCTGTCTCTCTGGGGAGGTCTCGAGAGCTATCTCCAAGGAAGATCCAGAGGTACGGAACCCTCGATGTCGGACCGCCGAGCTGCGGTTGGTGGACCACCGGGCACCTGGACGGAGGCTCAGGCCCGCTGTCGGATGTTCAGGGCAGAAGATCTGGTTCGGATGGTCAGAGGCTTGGACATGGAGGTATCGGTGATCTCTGCATCAAACGCCCTATCGGTGGGTTGGGGTGACATTCCGGGCATCGCAGCGAGTCACCCCGAGGAATGGGACCGGTTGATGGAGATGGAGTTGGATGCCTGCCGAGACGAGAGCTGCCTGGAGATGGGTCCCCGCATCTTGGTGATGGGGAGGAAGCGCCCCACCGTAGACTCCGAATGACCGTTGACCCCATGCCTGAAAAGCAGAAGAAGGCTTTCCGAACAAAAAGCACCTCCTATTCGCCCCTGAGACTCTCCACGGGATTGAGTCGGGTCGCCCCGAAAGCAGGGATCAGGCTCGCAGCAAAAGCCACCAGGAAAAGCCCCAGGGCCAACGTGAGATAGGTGAGAGGGTCCGTGGGAACGACGCCGTGCAATAGGCTCCTGATGAACCTGGACAGAACCAGGGCGAGGATCAGTCCCACTCCGATGCCGAAAGCGGCAAGCGTCATGGACCCACCCACCACCTCCTTGAGAACCACGGTACGCTGGGCGCCCAGGGCGATTCTGATGCCGATCTCCCTGGTCCGTGTGGCTACGGAACGCGAGACAACCCCGTAGATCCCTACGGCTGCCAGGATCAGGGCCACGCTGGAGAATATGGCGATCAGCAGCATATTGAACCTCGGTTGCACCAACCGCCGGGCCAGTAGCTCCCGGTAGTCCAGGACGGTCCCTACCTGAAGTTTTGGGTCAACGGTCTTGATCCGGTCTTCCACGAGTCCTCGGACGGTTCCGGGATCCCCCTCCGTTCGAAGGACGAAATAGGTGAAGGGGCGCGTGTACTGGGCTTGGGGCCAGTACATTTCCGGCTCTACCATTGCATCGGGATTCAGGGGAGGGACATCTGCCACGACCCCCACGACCTCCCGAATCTGGTCATGCATCTCGGACCATATCGTGCGGCCCAGTGGGTCCTGGCCGGGCCACAGGAGGTCCGCCAGGGTCTGGTTCACGACCACAACCTGAGGGGCCGCCATGTCGTCGTCGGACGAAAACCCCCGTCCGCGTAAAAGCGGAACGCCGAGCGTCTGGTGATAGTCGGGGCTGACATCGTACCAACGCGCTCTTTGCGCCTGTCCGGTCTGACCGGCCTGCTCACCGGGCAGAACCTGGTCCGCTTCCCACCCGCCGAAGAGGGGTCCAGCCGAGGTTCTTCCCACCGATCTCACGCCCGGGAGCGCAGCAAGCTGCTCATCCAAGGTTCGGTACAGGACGATGACATCCTCATCCGTCTGGTAGGTGCCGGTGGAGGAAGAGTTGGATACGACGAGGAGATGGCCCTGATCGATGCCCGGATCCCATTGAAAGAAGGAAGCGAAGCTGCGCGTGAGCAGACCGGCTCCGATCAGAAGGGCCAGGGCCAGCGCGACCTCGGAGATGACCAGGATGCCGTTCAGGCCCCCGAGTACGGATTTGGGCTTCCCGTGCCGGCCCCCTCTGAGGGCAGACATAGGCCGGATCTTCCCGGTTCGGGCCAGGGGAGCCAGGCCGAAAAGGAGCGTGGCGAAGAAAGCCAGGGCCAGTGTGAATCCCAGGACCGGGCCGTCGATTCTTACCTCATCCAACCTTGGGATTCCGGCCGGGGCCAGGGAGATGAAGAGTGGGGTGGCGAACCAGGCGATGCCCAGCCCGACGATGCTCCCCAATAGAGCCAGGACCAAACCCTCATTCAGGAGCAGGCCGACCAGACGGCCTCGGCTGGCACCCAGGGCCGTCCGTATCCCCAACTCCGCCTCTCGGCTGGACATTCGGGCCAGAATGAGGTTGGCGATATTCGCACAGGTAATGAGAAGGACAAGTCCCACGGCCCCCAGGAAGAGAAAGAGCGTCGTCCTCACCCCACCGACCACACGCTCCTGAAGGGTGGCCATCTGGAGGCCCCATTCGGCGTTCTCGGCCGGGTGCTCCTCCAGAAGACCTTCTCGGATGACCGAGAGTTCCTGCCGAGCGACTTCAAGCGAAACCCCAGGGGCCAGACGACCGACCGCGTAAAAACCTCGCCAGTTCCGACGGTCGTTCGCTCGGGGATCGAAGTGGAGGGGGAGCCAAATGTGGGCGTCTCGTTCCCCGCTCATGGTGGGGGGCTTTTGACCCTCCTCCAATACCCCGATGACCGTGTATGGAGTGCCACCAAGGATGATGTTGGTTTCCAGGATGTTCGGGTCACTTCCAAACCTGGCCTTCCAGAAATCAAAGTCCAGAACGGCGACGTGCCGGTTCCCCTCCAGTTGGTCCTCTGGAAGGAGGAGACGGCCGAACGCGGTTCTGTACCCAACGACTTGAAAGAACTCGGGGGTGGCAATGAGCGTCTCCACCCGCTCCGCCTGATCTGCCGTTTCCAGGATGTCTCCCCACCACCGGAAGACACCGATCCCCTGGAACGACCTGCTACGGTCCGCCCAATCCGCCACGTTGGGTGTGGATGCAGTTATGCAACGCCCGGACTCACCGGGCATGGTTTCACAAAGAGACACCAATTCGTCAGCGTTCTGAAAGGGTAATCCCCGCAGGAGAATCCCATTCACGACGCTGAAGATTGCACAGTTGGCTCCGATTCCGAGCCCGAGCGTCAGGACCGAGACCAGGGCGAAGGTCGGGTTCCTTCGGAGGGTCCTGAGGGTGTGGGATGCATCCCGTTTGAAGTCCTGAATGAATCCGATTCCCCAACTCTCCCGGACCTTTTCTTTGTGGTATTCCGGTTCGCCGAAGCTCCGTCGGGCCTTCCGGAGAGCCTCCTCCGGGGACTCTCCCTGTGCCAGGAGCTTCCGGGTTTCCATCTCTATGTGGAAGGTCATCTCCTCCCGCATGGCCTCTTCCATTCGACCCGGGAACAGAGAGGCTCTGAGTCGGAAAAACCACTTTGAAAAAAATCGCATCCCTTGTCGTCCCTTGGTGCCCGGTTGGGGAATCTAGATCATGGGGGACCGCCCAAACCCCGTCGACCTCAGCCCGTCGCCATCACCCTGGCCACTGCAGCGGCGAGGCGATCCCAATGCTCAGATTCGATCCGGAGTTGGCTTCTTCCGGCTCGGGTGAGTTTGTAGAACCGGGCCTTTCGGTTGTTCTGGGTGACCCCCCAATACGATTTGACCCACCCTTCGGCGGTCAGTTTGTGCAGGGCCGGATAGAGAGAGCCCTGATTGACCTGAAGCTCATCCTTCGAGATGAGCTGGATTCTCTCCTGGATTCCCCACCCGTGGAGGGGTTCCAGCGAAAGAACCTTCAGGACGAGCATGTCCAGAGTCCCCCGAATCATGTCGGCTTGTTGCTTCCCCATTCTTTCGGACTCCATCCTTCCTCTAGGAAATCGACCTCTAGAAAACCGAGAGGTTCTCTTCCTAGGACGTTGGCAGAGGGAAAAAGGTTTCCCGGGGCCGAATCGACCGCCTCCCGGTCTCATAGGTTCGTTTCTGTTTTCCGATCCCGCTTACCTGGCCGTCTGGATCTGTACGTATGGCGGGGATGAGGTCGCGCTCGCACCTTTCTATCGCTCCGATTGGTCTCAGAAGATCAGATGGCCCCGGGGCGGACTCGCGGAAATAACCGGAGCCGACCCGGAGACCGAAACTCCCGGCGGCGTCTCAGGAGAGAACCCATGCGTATTGCCGATATGAACTGGATGCAGGTTGAGAAGTACCTCGAAGGTGACGATCGAGCGGTTGTCCCTTTGGGGAGCACCGAGCAACATGCATACCTCAGCCTGGCAGTGGACGCACTCATTCCCGAGCGCTTGGCCCAGGAGGTTGCGGCTCCCTTGAGGATCCCGGTCTTTCCGACCCTGCCCTTCGGTCTTTCTCCCTATTTTTCCGCCTTCCCTGGAACGGTCACACTTCGAACCGAGACGTACATCGGGGTCATTCGGGATATTCTGAACAGCTTGGCTGGTGCTGGGTTCAGGCGGATCCTGTTGCTGAACGGCCATGGTGGGAACGCTCCTGCCGGTTCGGTGGCGTTGGAGTGGATGTCGGAGAACCCCGGAAGGAAGGTGAAGCTTTTCAACTGGTGGATTTCCCCAAGAACCCTGGCGAAGATACGCGAGGTGGATCCGGTGGGTTCCCATGCCTCGTGGATGGAGAACTTCCCCTGGACGCGTCTCGCCGGTGTCGTGCTCCCGGAGAATCAGAAGCCGCCCATCGACACGGCGCTCAAGTCGGTCCTCGACAATGAGGCCTTCAAGGAATACCTAGGGGACGGGAACTATGGAGGGTACTATCAGCGGCCTGACGAAGAGATGATGGCGATATGGGAGGTGGCGAAAGAGGAAGCGACGGAAGCCCTGGAGGAGGGATGGGGGTGAGTACGATGGGTCCCAAACCCCTCCTCATCTGGGGTGCCGGAGCCATGGGAGGGAGTATCGGCGCGGCGCTCATAGAGGCGGGAGAGTCGGTTCTCTTTGTTGATACGGCGCGGGATCATGTGGAGGCAATAAACCGGACCGGACTAAGGGTCTCAGGCCCGGTGATGGAGGGGCATGTGGAGGCTGCTGCGGTCCACCCGGCCGACCTCAAAGGGATCTTCCCTCTCGTCTTCCTTTGTGTGAAAGCCCACCACACCACGGAAGCCACAGCCCAACTTTCCCCCCACCTGGACTCCCAAGGGGGGGTTGTCTCGATTCAGAACGGATTGTGTGAGTTGGAGATCGCCGAGGTGGTGGGGCGGGGACGAACGGTGGGCGCTTTTGTGAACTTCGGGGCCGACTACCTGGAACCAGGGGTCATTCACCGTGGAAATCGGGGTGCAGTCGTCGTGGGCGAGTTGGACGGTAGAGAGAGACAGCGGACGCAGGAGATCTTCCGCCTTCTTCGCCTTTTCGAGCCGGATGCTGTCCTGACCGACAACATCTTCGGGTATCTCTGGGGGAAGTTGGCGTACGCCGCTCTGCTATTCGCCACGGCACTCACGGATTCCTCCATCGCTGACGTATTGGCCTCAGCCTCCCACCGACCCCTGCTGCGGGCTCTGGCCAGAGAGGTGGTGGGCGTGGCGGAGGCCCAGGGTATCGTGCTGAGGGGGTTCGATGGGTTTGGACCTTCGGCCTTCAGTCCGGACGCCTCGGATGTAGGAGCCGATGCGTCGCTGAACGATCTGGTGGCCTTCAACCGCGCCTCTGCAAAGACCCATAGTGGCATCTGGCGGGACCTCAAGATTAGGAAGCGGAAAACCGAGGTGGACGCTCAATTGGGTGCTGTGGTGAAGGCCGGGACCCGGGCGGGGGTGGAAGTACCCCTCACCCGAGCCGTGATCCGTCAGATTCATGAGATCGAGTCGGGGAAGCGGGCTCTATGCTGGGAAAATCTGGAGGAGCTTTGGGCTCGGTCCAGCGACCCAAGCTCTGGGGTGTGAAGGGAAGGGTGTCTACACGAAGGTACCTCACGGAGACGGTCGGAAAATGAGGATAGACTTCGATGGAAAGACCATCATCGTAACCGGTGGCGGACACGGCTTGGGCAGGGAGATGTGTCGGGCATTCTCCTCCTTGGGTGGCCAGGTATGGACCTGTGACCTGAGCAAAGAGAAGCTGACCGAAACAGAGGCTCTAGCTGGGCCGGGTTGTCGGGGAAGGGTCGTTGACGTCCGAGACCGGGCCGGAGTCTCTTCCTTCCTGGCCGAGGCGACAGAGGTCTCCGGGGCGGTGGACATCCTGGTGAACAATGCAGGGGGCGTCGTGGGTCAGGTGGGGCGGCCCCTCGAGGAGGTCTCGGTGGGGACGGATCATCAACATCTCATCCGGGGCCGGGTTGCGGGTGAGCCTAACGGGGATTCAGGCGTACGCTTCGGCCAAGGCAGGTCAGATCGGCCTGACCAGGCAACTGGCGCACGAGCTGGGTCCATTCGGCATCACCGTCAATTGCGTGGCTCCGGGTTTCGTCCGGTGCAATCCTACCACCGAACGTCAGTGGGAGTCGTACGGTGAAGAGGGGCAGCGGCGGCTAGTGGAATCCATCGCAACGCGGCGATTGGGTAAGCCGGAAGACATTGCGAATGCGGTCCTCTTCTTTTCCTCCGACTTATCCTCCTGGGTCACCGGCCAGACGCTGAGCGTGGATGGAGGAAGATAGACGGCCGGCCTTTCCGGCAATCTGAATGGTGTCCGAGAACCCGGGGGGTGGGTCCACGCCTGTTTGGCCCACCAAGGAGTGTTTCGGGGTAACCCTCAGTTCCCGAACGGATCAAAGCCCTTGTACCCTTTGCCGGTGGGCCCCTGACTCGGTGCTCGCTTGTATCCGCCGTCGGTCCGGCTGATGCGCCGCTCGGCGACCAATGCCTCCAACACCAACTCACAGGCGGCAGCCTTGAAACCTGCGGGCGAAGTCGATGGCACGAGTCCTACGATCTCCACCATCTCCAGCAGTCCGGGAACAGCCTGGAAGCCCTGCAAACAGGCTTCGGCGCTGGCGTCGGGGGAGACCTGGAGGGCGCTACCCTCTTCGAAGAAGCTGACGATATCGTCTGTGTCCATTCCCCCGGCCCTGAATTCATAGGTCAGGCCGCAGGCAGCGGAGATGAGTTCCCGGGCAATCTTCTCCGATCCGTGCATCTCTCCCTCGTATTCCAACTCCATCTTCCCGGTGATTGCGGGGAGTGCGGAATAAAGGTCTCCGATTCTCGGTATCACCTGATCTTCTTCTACCCGAATTGCCCGTTGCTCGGCACTGGAGATGACCGCCTCCATCACCGTGATGGGCATCCGCTGGCTTACCCCGGAGCGCTGATCCACGCGGTTGTCTTCTCTGGCCAGAAAGGCGATCCGCTCCACCACCTCTCCAAGAAAGTCCGGTATCTGGATTTCGGCTTCGCTCCGGTCCAACCAGGCTTCCTGTGAGGTGATCTCCATCCCTGTCTCCACTTCCTGGGGATAGTGGGTCCGGATCTCGGAGCCGATCCGGTCCTTCAGCGGAGTGATGATCTTTCCCCGGGCGGTGTAGTCCTCAGGGTTGGCTGTGAAAACCATGAGGAGGTTCAGGGGCAGCCGGATGGGATATCCCTTTACCTGAACATCCCCTTCCTGGAGGATGTTGAAGAGGCCCACCTGGATCTTACCGGCAAGATCCGGGAGTTCATTGATGGCGAAAACACCACGGTTCGCCCTGGGGAGGAGCCCATAGTGGATTGTGAGCTCGTCCGCCAGTATGTGCCCTCCCCGTGCGGCTTTGATCGGATCGACATCCCCGATCATGTCGGCGATGGTCACGTCCGGAGTGGCCAGCTTTTCGACGTATCTGTGATCTCTGGGAATCCAGTCTACCGGCGCCTCATCCCCCATCTCTTCGAGAAGGAGTTTCCCATGTTTTGAGATTGGGTTCAGCGGGTCGTCGTTGACCTCGCTTCCGGCTAGGATGGGGATTTCCGGATCGAGGAGGTCGACAAGCTGTCGAAGGATTCGGCTTTTCGCTTGCCCCCTCAATCCGAGAAGAATGAAGTCATGCCTGGAAAAAAGGGCATTGACCAACTGGGGGATAACGGAGTCCTGGTAGCCAACGATGCCGGGGAAGAGCGGTTCCTTGGCCTTCATCTTTCGGATGAGGTTTGCCCGGATCTCGTCCTTGACATGTTGGGTGATGATTCCGGCGGCTTTCAGCTGACCGACGGTACGAGGACGGGTTTTGCTCATTTGTCCGTGCGCGGTGAGGGAGGATTGGCTAAGGTAATCCCGGAATAGCCTACCCTTTACCCCGTTTTGGGGAAGGTGGGTCCCCTTCCTGCTTTTGTTGCGTGGAGCGGAAAAGATGGCATGGATCGAACCGATTCTGGTGGCTGTGGTGCTGGTGGCCAGCGCGGTCGCCTTCCTCAGAATCTTGTGGACGAAGCGGCTCGGACACGTTTGGCCCAAACGGGGAGAGATCCAGGTCGTGAATCCTGGCGGGTTCTTTTCCGGCCTGGTGGAGGTGTTCAGCCAGAACGTGGTTCTTCGCAATCGGCCCTGGGTGGGGCTCTTCCACCTTCCCCTCTTTCTGGGCCTGCTGGCCTTCCTCGCGAAGAGTCTTCTCCACGTGCTCTGGGGCTTCGGGATCGAGATTGAAACGCCTCTTTGGTACGTCCGCCTTCTTGATGTAGTGGCTGTCGTCGTGATTCTGGGCGTGGTG
>CBDUAX010000015.1:0-21707 GCA_965365235.1 uncultured bacterium | reverse complement strand
CGTGTTTTCCACCGCCGATGTTGCCAGAAGTACTGTTCCGGGGCCACCCGAACCTGCTCTTCCAGAAGGCGTGTATGGATCTCCGTCATCCGATACACATCGGCCTCCATGTCGCCGGTAGGGGTAAACTCCACGGGCACAATCTCCATCCGATACCTGGCCGGATACCCCGGAAGCCGGTGGTTCACCCCGAAAAACACCGGTGATCCAACCCGGAGTGCAAAGATCGCCGCTCCTTTGGCCGTGGACGCCTTCTTCCCCAGAAAGTCCACGAAAACCCCTCCTCGGCGGAGGTTCTGGTCGCCCAGGATGGCCAGGGCCCTTCCCTTTCGAAGACTCCGCAGGCCCTCCCGAAGGGCGTCTCCACGGAGGATTACCCTCATGCCGAGGTGGGTCCGACTCCGGGTCAACTCGGCATGAAACAGAGGGTTCCGCTGTCGCTGGGCCACAACGTCCATGGGAATTCCCCGGAGGGCCAGGGCCGCCCCGGCAATCTCCCAGTTTCCGAAGTGGGCCGTGACCAATACCGCTCCCTCTCCCCGTTCTACAGCCTCCTGAAGGGGGCCGAAACCCACAAGCTCCGTACGTTCCAGAACCTCCTCCCGTGACAAGCGGCCCAGGAGGAAGGTGGCCAGGGACTCACGGCCCAGGTGCCGGAAGGAGGCGCCGGCCAGGCGGCGTCTCCAGGCCTTCGACCGATCCGGAAATGCCTGAAAGAGGTGCGCCCGGACGACTCGCCGGCGGACTCCCAGAACCACGCCGGCTACCCACCCCACACCTGCCCCCAGGCGGAGGGCGATTCCCTCAGGCATGCCGGACAGGAGGGCAACCGCCACCCGGTAGCCGAGAAACTCCAGGCGATGGCGGAGGGTCGGAGGTCTCACGGCGACCCCCTCAGGAAGGAAGGTCCGGGGCCGGGGGAAGGGCCGGTGAGTCGGAGAACTGAAGCTCGTAGAGGCGCTTGTAGAGGCCTCCCTGGCTCAGGAGGGTCTCGTGTGTGCCCTTTTCTACGACCCGTCCACCGTCCAGCACAAGAATCAGATCCGCTCGCTGAATGGTGGAGAGCCGGTGAGCGATGACAAAGACCGTTCGTCCCCGCAGGAGTCGATCGATCGCCTCCTGAACCAACCGCTCCGATTCCGTGTCCAGGGCACTGGTGGCTTCGTCAAACACCAAAATGGGAGGGTCTCTGAGAATGGCACGGGCAATAGCCAACCGTTGCCGTTGCCCCCCGGAGAGTTCCGTGCCCCGTTCGCCCACCACTGTGTCATACCCCTCGGGCATTGCCGAGATGAACTCGTGAGCATGGGAAGCGATTGCGGCTCGTTGGATCTCGTCCAGCGATGGATCCACGCTGCCGTAGGCGATGTTGGCCCGGACCGTATCGTGGAAGAGGATGGTCTCCTGAGAGACGATCCCCATGGCACTTCGGATCCCGCGAAGGGGAAAGTCCCGGATATCCGTCCCGTCGATCTGGATACTCCCGTCACTGACCTCATAAAAACGAGCCAGGAGATCCACCAACGTAGTTTTTCCGGCACCCGATGGACCGACCAGGGCCACTACCGACCCCTTGGCCACCTCGAAGGACACATGGGAGATGACGGGTTCTCCTTCTCGATACGAGAACGAGACATCCTGATAGGTGATCCGGTGCTCAAGCCCAGGGAAGGCCAAGGCTCCCGATGCGTCCCGGATGTCGATGGGTGCATCCAGGAACTCGAAGATCCGTTCGGCCCCCACCAGGCCTGGTTGAATGAGGGCCGGGAACTTGGCGAGGTATTTCACCGGTGAATAGAGCTTCATCGAAAGGATGAGGAACCCGATGAAGTCCGGCCCGGTCAACTCCTGGCTTACCAGGACAAGGCGAGCTCCGTACCACAAGAGAATGACGGTGCCGATGGCGGAGAGCATTTCCGTGATGGGCGACGCCAGGGCCCGCAGCCTCACGGAGCGCAGAAAGCGTGAGTAGTATCTGAAGGTGAGCTTGTGGAACCGGTCCCGTTCGTATCCCTCCGTAGACGAGGATTTGACCAACCGGATCCCCGCCAAGGTCTCCTGAATATGCGTATTGATGTCGGCAGCCGAATCGAGAACGCGCCGGTCTCGTCGCTTCAACTTCCGGATCAGCGGACCCCAGATTCCCATGGTGAGGGGGACTACGACGAACGCCACGACGGTGAGCTTCCATGAGATCAGGACGGCTGCAGCCACCACGGTGAGGAACTCGAAGACCGAAGAGACCACCTTCCCCAGTTCCTTGGCCACCAGAACGCGCAGTTGCTCCACGTCGTAGGTGAGGCGGGAGGGGATCTGGCCCATCTTCGTCCTCCCGAAGAAGGCCATGTCCAGATCCAGAAGATGGTCGTACACCCGGTCCCGAAGGTCCCGGGTGACACCCTGTTGGACCCTGGCCATGAGGTACGTCTTCAGGAAATCGAAGACGTTCTTCATCGCGAAGATCACCAGAAGGAAGACGATGATTCCCTGGATCGCTTCCTGAGGTGGAGCCTGGAGATCCACAATCCGACCGATGGTCCCGTTGAGGACCTTGTCCAGCAGGGCATCTCCGGTGCTGACCGCCGTGGCCCGGGGACCCGAAGGGTCCACGAGGAGGACATCCAGGAAGGGGATGACCACCAGGAAAGAGAACGCATCCAGCCCGGCGAAAAGGAATGTGGCCACCACTGCCGCGGCAAAGACCAACGCGTGGGGTTTGAGATAGCCCAGGATCCGGAGGTAGGTCTTCATGGCCGGCTAAACCCGAATCTCAAAAGGCCCGGGGGCGACGGCGGGGGGAGAGGTGTGCCACAGGAACGATCATTTCCTCCGGGGAGATCCCTCCGTGGAGAAAGGAGTTCCGGTAGCGGGCCTGGTACTCTCGAAGCTTGGTGGGATAGACGAAGAAGAAGTCCTCCATGGCCACCAGGTATGTCGTCCCCAGCTTTCCCGCAGGGAAGCCCAAATCCTTCTGGTCGTTGGTGGCCAGTACGGTTCCTGGATCCTCTGCCCGGAGATCCCCCCCGAACTTGTACCGGAGGTTCGCCGTAGCGTCTTTTCGGGCAAAAACCGTAGTGGGGCGCTGACAGAGAATGGAGCCATGATCGGTGGTGAACACCACATGGTGCCCCTGGGCGGCCGCCTCCTTCAAGACGCCAAAGAGTGTGGATCGTTCGAACCAGGAGCGCGTGACGGCCCGCAGGGCGGCCTCGTCTTTGGCAACCTCCATGAGGATGGGGGACTCGCTGCGCCCATGGGTCATGAGATCCACAAAGTTGAACACCAGGGCGACAACCGTCCCCTCGGTTTTCAGGGCGTACCTGATGCGTCCCCGGACCTGATCCTCGTCTTTGTCGGAAAAGATCTTTTCATAATGGACGGGGACGTCCCGGCCGGTCAGTCTTCTCAGCTGGTCCTTGAGCAGGTCGTCTTCGAAGGCGTTCAGACTGCCCTCGTCATCGGAGAAGTCCCACCAACCGGGGTGGTCCCGGGCGATCCGATTTGGGAAGTATCCGCTGAAAATGGCATTTCGGGCATACGGAGTGGCAGTGGGCAGGATCGAGAACTGAAGCTGTTCTTCGATCTCGAAGTGGGGTGCGAGAAGTGGGGCGATAACCCGCCACTGATCGAGGCGCATACAATCGAGGACCACGAAGAACACCGGTTGGGTTCCCAGGAGGGGAACCAGACACTCCTTCAGGACGTCCACGGAGAGTAGGGGGCCCTCCTCACTCCCTCTCACCCACCTGGGGTAGTGCTGTCGGATCCAACTGCCGAAGTCGCGACGAAGCTCCGTCATCAGCGAGGCGACGGAGTCCATGAGACCGGGTTCGCCGGCCCGTTCCAGGCGAAGATGCCAATCCACCAGTTCGGCGTAGAGGCTCCCAAACTCGTCAGGGCTTCTAGCTTCGTGCCTCAGGAGCCCGAGCTCCCGGAACCTCGTGGCAAAATCCTGAGCCGCTCTCTGCTGTCGGATCGCGGAGCCTTCAAGGATCCGGGTCACGACGGAAAGAACCTGCCTCGGACTGGTGGGCTTGACCAGGTAGTCATCCACTCGGCGCCCAATGGCCTCGGTCATGGTCCGATCCTCTTCGGATTTGGTGACCATGACGATTCGGGCATGGGGGTCTTCACGGCGGAGAGCCTTCAGGACCTCGAGACCCGACATCCCCGGCATCTGCTCGTCGAGCAGAATCAGGTCGTACGGATTCTCCTTCAGCAACGTCAACGCATCGTCGCCATTGGTGATGGCGTCGACGTGATATCCTCGTTGCTGCAGAAAGAGGAGATGAGGCCTCAGGAGGTCGATCTCGTCGTCCACCCAGAGGATGCGTTTCGCGTCCACAAGCATGGATTGGAAGCTAATCCGGGCGGGTGGCAGAAGCTACAAGGGAGGGGTGCCGCGGGGGGCCCCCGCAGCCCCCCCCTTTTTCTTTCCCGGCTCAGTTCAAGCCGTGGATTTCTTCTGGTCCTCTACCACAGGGGGCTTCTTCCGGGCCCCTTTGCCGGTGACCGAAGTAAGCAAGTCACAAAGGGCCTCGGGAGAGTACGGTTTCCTGAGGAACCGAAGCGTTGCGCTTTCATCGAGCCCCTGAAGGGCGACATCCTCACCGTATCCACTGGACAGGATCACCGGGACCTTCTGATCCACGGCTCTGATCTCTTCCAGCGCCTCCCTACCATCCATCCCCGGCATGGTCAGATCGAGGAGGACAGCGTCGATCTCAGTTTTCCGCTCTTGGAAAAGGCGGACACCCTCCCCTCCGTCCTCAGCCAGGATCGTCTTGAACCCGGTTCGCTCCAGGGCGTTCATGGCAAGTCTTCGAACCGAGGGCTCGTCGTCCACCACCAGGACACGGCCCCACTCTCCGCTGGCTATCGGGCCTTCCGCCGGAGCTTCAACCTCGCCGCTGACCTCTGGCACAAGGGGAACGATTCCTTCCTGAGCCGGGAAGAGCACTTGGAAGGTCGTGCCTCCCTGGCGTTTGCTCTCTACCAGAATCGCTCCGTGATGGCCCCGAACAATCCCCAGACTCGAGGCCAGGCCCAGGCCCCGGCCTGTGAATTTCGTGGTGAAGAAGGGATCAAAAACCCTGGCAAGGGTTTCCGAGTCCATGCCGCACCCCGTGTCGGAGACCTCCAGGGCTACGTACTCCCCTGCGGGAAGGTCTCTCCCCACGAAGGCTCGGCGCAGGAGCTCCCGGCCGGCGGTAATCCCCCGCACCCGGACGTCCACCGTGCCCGCTTCGCCTTCCAAGGCGTCCGAAGCATTCAGGATCAGGTTCATGACGACCTGGCGGAGCTGGGCCGGATCGGCTTTGATCTGAGGTAGCCGGTCTCCGAGTTCGATCCGAAGTCGTGCCTTCTTCGAGACTGCCGGCTCCATGAGCTGGTTCATTTCCCGAACCAGTTCACTCAAGCTGACGATCTCGAAATTGGCTTTGCTCTTCCCGGAATAGGTAAGGATCTGACCCGTCAACTCGGCAGCCCGCCTGGAGGCCACTTCAATCTGTTGGATGAACTCCCGGGCGGGATGTTCCGGTTCCAGATCCATCAAAACGAGAGAAGCATTCCCAAGGATCCCAACCAGAAGGTTGTTGAAGTCGTGGGCGATTCCACCGGCCATGACCCCGAGACTCTCCAGCTTCTGGGTCTGCTGGACCTGGATTTGAAGCTTCTTTCGCTCCTCCTCCATGTTCCGGCGATCCGTTACATCCCTGGCGATGAGGAGGAGAGAACGGCTTCCCTGAAAGTCCACAGTCCGGGCAGAAACCTCGAATTCCCTCGAGTTTCCTTCCCCGGAGATGAACTGGGTTTCGAACTCCCCCTCGCCGGTCTTCCAGACCTTCCCCAACGCCTCCAAAAGGGGTGGTATCCGACTCCCCACCACCAGCTCCCGGAGGGTCCGCCCCACCAGCTCCTGCCCCCTGCGGCCGAAGAGTCGCTCTCCGACTTCGTTGGACTGGACGATCCGACCCTCCCGGTCGGCGATGAGGATGGCCTCGGGGATGGTGGAGAAGAGTGTACGGTATCTCGACTCGGAAGCTCTCAGCTCCTGCGTTCGAAGCTCCAGCAACTCCTCCACACGCAGGAGAGAACGTTCTCTCCGGGCCCGTGCGGCCAGATCCACCAGGTAGGATGCGTCGAAGGGCTTCCGGACGTATCCATCAGCACCCTTTCGAAGCACGCTCACTGACACATGGGGATCGGTATCACCGGTGACCACGATCACGACGGCAGGATCGCCGGGCCTCTTGATGGTCTCCAGGAGGGCCTCGCCCGTCAGGTCAGGGAGGTGATAGTCCAGGATAACCAGGTCCGGTCGAATTCGCCGGTACATGGAACCGCCCTCCCGACCATCGACGGCCAGGTGAGTGCGATAACCTGCGTGCTCGAGGATCTTCCCAACTGTGGCCCGGACCGCCGGATCATCGTCCACCACCAGGGCCGTGGGGGTGTACTGGGGTTTCTTGCCATTCAGGAGATCGTCCACGTAGTCCCGGAAGACTTCCGGAGAAAATGGCACCGGAAGGAAGGCGTTCGCTCCGAGTTGAGCAGAGACCTCTTCCACTTCCACGCCCGAGAAGGTGGCCGAAACCACCAGGATGGGCATGTCTTCGAATCCCTCGAACTCCTCGGATCGAACCAACCGGCAGAACTTCCAGCCATCCAGGACCGGCATATGAAGGTCCAGGACCAGCAGATCCACCGGTCCGTTCTTCTGCAACTCCCGGATCGCCCTTTCTGGTCTCAGGTAGCTTTCCACCTCGAGGCCGAAACGCTGGAGGAGGCCAGAGATCAGGCGTAGCTGCCCCGGGTCGTCGTTGACGACGACGGCTTGGGCGCCCTTGGGTATCATGCCGTCACCTCCTGAATCTTTGCGTCTTCCTGGAAAACTGCCCTGAAACCTTCCCCCGACTCTTCCAGTCGCCTAACCAAAGGATCGGCTTCACCTATCGAACACTGAAGTCCCAAGTTCTCCAGTTCTCCCGAAGCCTCGGCCACGGCTTCGGCCGAAAGGTTCAAGGCCCCACCCTTGATCTTGTGGGCGACCCGGCTCAACTCCTCTCGGTCTCGGATGGCGAGGCACTCCCTCAACACCTCACGCTGGATCTCCCACTCCTGAAAAAAGATCCTCCCCACCTCTCGAAGTAGCTCTGTGTTCCCCCCTACCCGCTGGAGAGCAGCCTCCCTGTCGAATACCATCGTTCCCAGGATTTCGTCGATCTCCCGCTCGTCCAGAACCGCAACGTCCTCCTCTTCCGGAAGCCACCTCCCGAGCGCCTCCCTTAGCTGGTTCAAGGTCAGCGGCTTGGCGAGATAGTCATCCATCCCGGCGGCGACACACCGCTCCCGGTCCCCGTCCAGGGCGCTGGCTGTCAGGGCCAGAATGGGTACCTGGGCTTTCTGGTCGCCCCGGTTCCGGATAGCGCGGGTGGCTTCGAAGCCGTCCATCTCCGGCATCTGACAGTCCATGAGGACGAGATCGAAGTGATGCGCGTCCAGCACCTCCAGAGCCCGGACACCATCATCAGCGACGTCGAAGGAAAGCCCCATCTTCTTGAGCATGTTTCCGGTCATGAGCCGGTTGATCTCGTCGTCCTCGACGAGGAGAACCGTGCCCCTCATCCTGGCCGCCTCGGAAACAAGGTCACCGCCCGGCCTCACCGACCCGGACTGGCCGGCACCGATCTCGGCGCCATCCCGATCCGCTCCCCTGGACCCGGACCGCCACCCATCCCCCAGGAGACGAAGGACCTTGCGAAGGTTTCGTTCCAGGAAGGGCAGAGGAAGGACCAGATCGAAGCTGGCGGCTGCCCCCGCCTCCGATGCCCTGGTCGGATCTCGGGTGATCTTCGCCAATACGGCTGGACACAGGTCCGGATCTTTCCGGATCCCCTGAAGGATCCCCTCCACGGCCTCCTCTCCCATGGCGTCATCCAGGAGTAGCATGTCCACCGGAATGGGCGTATCGGCTTCCCCTCGGAACACATCCCAGGCCTCCTGCGGGGAGCCTACACCGGTGACCCGGACCCCCAGATCATCCAGCTCTTCCATAAGGGTCTCCCGGACCACTCGGGACGGGGAGAGGATGAGAGCACCCTGGTCGCCCCGGAGGTGGGGCCGGAGACCGTCCTCGGTCCGTGTTTCATCCCGGGGGAGGGGAAGGGTGATGTTGAAGGTGGACCCCAGATCCGGGTGACTGTCGGCAGAGATCTCTCCCTCCATGAGTTCGGTCAGCTCTCGACAGATGGCCAAGCCCAACCCGGTACCACCATACCGGCGAGTCGTGGATGTGTCCGCTTGTTCGAACTTCTGAAAAATCCGAGCGAGGTGTTCTTCCTTTATGCCGATCCCCGTGTCCTCCACGGAGATGCCGATCTCCGCCTTCCCGCTCGATCCCTCCACCTCCCGGACATTCACCAGGACGTAGCCTTCGTGGGTGAACTTGATGGCGTTGCTCACCAGGTTCAGCACCACCTGTCGAACCCGCCCGGGGTCGCCCAGGACAAATCGCGGCGTTCCCGGGGCGTAGCGGACCACCAGATCCAGGTCCTTCTCTCCGGCCTTCGGAGCCATCAGCTCCCCAGCCTCCTCTACCACCTCCCTGAGGTCGAAGGAGATCTCTTCCAGGGACAGCTGGCCGGCCTCGATCTTCGAGAAGTCCAGAATGTCGTTGATGAGACTGAGAAGGTTCCGGGCGGACCGGTCCGTCGTCTCGGCGTATTCCCGTTGCTCCGGGTTTAACTCCGTTTCCAGCAACAGGCTGGTGGTTCCCATGACCCCGTTGATGGGAGTGCGGATCTCGTGGCTCATGTTCGCCAGGAATTCGCTCTTGGCACGGTTTGCAGCCCGGGCTTCTTCCTCGGATGCCCGCAGCGCTTCCGTACGCCTCTCGATGGCGTCTTCCAGGTTTCGGTTGTATTGGGCCAACTCGTAGTAGAGGGTGCTGCTCTCCAGGACCCCGGCACAGCTCTGGAACAGGATGGAGAGAACCTTCTGGGCCAGATCGGGGATAAACGGCGTTTCCTCTTCCAGCGCCCCGATGAACATCCCGGACACCCTGGAAGGGGAAGAGAGTACATGCAGGAAAACCCACCGACCCAGACAGGAACCCGGCACCAGAATCGGCCGGTCCTGATACAGGGCCCATCCGAAGGTTCCCTCCTTCGTCTGGTGGGCTACCTCCTGAAGCACCCGCTCCCTGTCCCCAGCCGGGTCCACCTCGGCCAGATCGAAGTGGATTCCTTCCCGGTCCACGGTCATCAGCGCCATGGTCTTGAAATCCACCAGGCGCCGGAGAGCCGGCTTCGCGGCCTCGAAGACCTCGGCAGGGGTCCCTGCGGAACCGAGGCCTGTGTTGAAAGCCTGCCCTAGCGCAGCTACCGCATCCAGGGCATCACGAAGCCATCCGGAATCAGCCCCTCCATCCATGGAGAAGACCGATGCCGCGCCCCCCTTGAGGTCGTGGATCAGCGGAGAAGACATCAGTTCGGCTCCAACCCCACCAGGTGTACGGCGGCTTCGAACTGGCGCTCCATCTCTTCCAAGCACGAGGAGAGAAGGGCCGGATCCACTCCCAATGCATCCCATGCCTCAGAAGAGAGGGGAGGGACGAAGCGTTCTCCACTGTTCCCCAACCCCATGGCGTGGACAATGATGTCGGAGGCATGGATGGCAGCCGTCTCCGCCGGAAACCGGTTCGCTCGACTCGGGGTGTGGTGGAACCGAATGCCTTCTCTGAGGCTCAGGGGCATGTTCCAGAGATCCATGAGGGCTTCACCCACCTGGGCATGATCGAACCCCATGACCTGCTGTTCGGATTTGTGGAGGAGGGCCTCCTCGGTCCGGGAGTATTCCAGGGCCGCCCGTGCCTCTTCCGGAGCCTGGAGATAGAGGACCAACTTCCCCACGTCGTGGAGCATCCCGGCCACAAAAAAACGCTCGACGTTGCCTTCTCCACGGAAACCCGCCAGAACTCTGGCGCCCACCCCTGTGGCCAGACTGTGTTTCCAGAATCCGTCCATGTCTGCCAGGTCGGGGGGTACGTCCTTGAAGAGGGTGACTACCGAAGTGGCCAGTGCCAGGTCCCGGACCTGTGAAGTGCCCACTACCGTCACTGCCTGCGAAACTGTGTCGATGCGTCGTGGGAAAGAGAAAAAGGCGCTGTTCACAGCCTTCAGAAGGCGGGCCGTAAGGGCCGTGTCTTCCCGGATCACCTTCGCGACATCCGCCGCACCCCCCCTCGGGTGGTTGATGACCTCCATGAGCCGCTCATAGATGAGTGGTGGAGACCCGAGTTTGATGGACCCTTGCACCAATTCCGACGGCCGCAAAGCTGCACCGGTGCTCATTCCTCACCCTCCCTCTGTATCTCCATGGCTCGCGCCAGGGTCCTGAACGTGCGGAGTTCCTGCATCACCGGATGAGTGCCGTCGTCGTGACGGAAGAGTTGGCCTACTTCCTCCCCCGCCCGGTCCAGAGCCCATGGAGCCACCTCTTCGGTGGCATCCTCCCCAACTCCGGGGCCATCTCCCTCTACCTCGATCTGAGTGATCCCCCACATGGGAAGCGCATCCAGGTGCTTCTCTTCCAGGGGCCGGCCAGCCGGCATGAGGAGTCGGCCGCGACGATCGGTCACGGGCGCGGAGAGGACCATTCCCAGCTCCGCCTTGTCTACGGGAATCAAAGCCACCGTGGTCTCCGTTCAGGAATCGGAGGAAGGCCTGGTTCCTCCGTCGATCTTCTTCGGGCTTCACTCGCAGGCCCGCCGAAACCGGGGGGCCGGCTTCAGGAGCTAGTATCGGCCGGCAGAAAGGACTCTTTAGACTGGGCCGGCAGGGGTTCCCGGCCGGTGGGAGGCAGCGTAGGGGAGGGGGGTCGGAGGTGTAAGAGGGGTTGTTTCAGCGGTTTGTCCCCCGGAACCGGATTGCGGTTCAAACTGCCTGGCGGTCCAGCACCTCTTTTCTCCGGCGCCAGTCGGGAAGGCACTCCGAGAGGTGATCCCAGAAAGCCCGACTATGATTCGGAACCTTCAGGTGGCAAAGCTCGTGCAGAAGGATGTAGTCGATGAGCCTCAAGGGCAGCTTGATCGCATGGGTGTTCATCAGGATGTGCCCATGTGGTGAACAACTCCCCCACCGAGCCTTCATGCGCCGGATGCCCAGGGTCGGGTATGAAGAAAGCTGAAGCTTCGGGGTTTCCCGTATGAGTGAACCCATCCGATGCTGGAAGAGAATCTTCGCCTCTTGTGCCATCCACCCCTCCACGACCTTCCGCACCGCCTCCCGCTTCTTCGGGTCCGGAAGGTGGACCAGCAACTCGGAATCGGTTCGCCAGACACCCCTTTCCTTGTCGACCAGCAACCTGAGCGGGTAGGCCTTTCCCAAGAATACGTGAGGCTCCCCCTCCACCCATCTCGGGGGGGGAGGTGGAACAGGGACGTCTTTGAGCTCGGCGACCTTTCGCCGGATCCAGCGCCCGTGTTGCTCCAGCACGCTCTGGATCTTGGCCGAAGAAGCCCGGAAGGGCGCCGTGACCACGACGGCGCCTCCAAGCTCGACTGTAATGCCGATGGAGCGCCGAGATGAGCGCTTCAACTCGAAGCGGAGGGGTCCGTCCTCCAACTCCATCTCGCCGTAGCCGAGGGAGATTGGGGCGGTCAAGAGACGAGTGGAAAGGGTTGGAGTTTCAACGAACCGTTCCCGGGTAGATGGGTGTTTCGACCGTCGCGGCTCGGGGAAAGATCTGAAAGGAGTGGCCGATGCTCAAGATCTTCCCGGTGGGGCCTCGCGCCTCCCCCCTGGGCCCTGGTAAGATCTACCCACCCGAGGTGCCCCCGACTCGCAGCTCACTACCGGATCCGAGGGATCGACCATGAAACGCCTGGCCCTGGCCCTTCTCACGCTTGCACTCCTCACCCCCACTGTCTCTTTCGCACAGCAACAGGATTCCTATGACTACTGGTCTTTCAACCGGGACATGGTGCAGCGGGGGGTTCAGGCAATCCTGATGTGCAATGGTTTGTTCACCTCCAACCGGACCCTGGAGCAGGTGTTCGACCAGGAACTGGCCTACGTGCGGGAGCCTGAGGGCACGGTCAAGGGCGGGGACTACCTGGTGGATAGGGAACGCCGGGCCGTCGCAATTGGAGCCGCGGATGGAAGGCCGGTAATGCGGGCAGCATACCGAGAGGGAATCGGGTGCGTGATCCTGGCGCCTGACCAGACCTTCGAGGATATCGATGGGCTTCCCATCCAGTCCCTTTCCCCCTTGGGTGGGGATCCTGCTTCCATCCCCTGGCCCGATGGAGATCAACTCTCGGCAGAGGATCTTCCAGGTGGCGTCGACTGGGGAGCACTGGAGGCGGCCTCGGACTGGGCCTTCCATCGGGAGTCTCCGGAACAGGTGACGTTGAGCCTTCTGGTCGTCCACAAGGGCGAGATCATCCATGAGCGCTATGCACCCGGCTTCGATATGACGACCAAGACTCGCACCTGGTCAACAGCCAAAAGCATCGCCGTGACCCTCTTCGGCATACTGGCGGATCAGGGGCGTTTGTCTCTGGACGAGCCGCTTGGGTTCGAATGGCTGCCAAGGGGCCGATCCCCCGAGACGGATCCCAGGAACGAGATCACCCTCCGACATGTCCTCAATATGTCCAGCGGACTCTACCCGGTGGACAATGCCGGGCTGGAGTACGCGACCGGCTCGGGGCTGGCCTATTGGGCAGGGGCCAGCTCCGTGAACGGTGCTCGGAATCGGGCACTTTTCAGAGAACCCGGGACGTACTGGGACTACGAGAACTACGATACCCTCCTGGCCGTGTACGCCATGAAGTTGGCCCTGGGTGACGACAAGACCTATCTGGAGTTCCCCCGAAAAGCACTCCTGGACCGAACCGGGATGAGGAACACCTATCTCAGTACCGATCGCTTCGGTGACTTCATCCTGAGCAGTCAGGTCTACACAAATGCCAGAGACCTGGCACGTTTCGGACTCCTGTATCTGAACGAAGGAGTCTGGAATGGGGAGCGTATCTTATCTCGAGAGTGGATCGACTTCGTACGGACTCCGGCTCCCTCCACGGCTTTGACGGGGAACCAGTACGGCGGCCAGTGGTGGTTGGTCCCGGACAACCGGACCGACGTGCCGAAAGACGCCTACTCCACGGCAGGGAACCGAGGGCAGTACGTGATCGTGGTGCCGTCTCACGAGCTGGTGATCGTCCGCCGGGGGTTGGACTATGGCCGGCAGGGATTCAACCGATGGGACCTTACGAGAGAGGTCTTGAAAGCGCTGGAAGGTGACGGCACGTAAGGTCGCGGTCCGGGCTCCGGGGCGAAGGGAGGTTGGGGAGGGAGCGGCAGCTCGAGATGAGGACCATGGCTATTGGTTGGTAAGCCGTGTTCCTCACATGCTGATGGTGTAGGGGAACCAGGCCGCCACCGGTTTCCCTTCTTTCATCGCAGGATTGAACACCCACTCCGCCGCCTCCTCGATCAGGCGGCGGTTGAATCCCCGATCAGATGTCGGGGGATTCAGTCGTGTGGAATCAGCCACCACTCTCCCACCCTCGTTCACGAATACCCACACCTCCACCGCGCTCCCTCTCAACCTCCGATTCGTGGGCGGAATGATCATGCCCCGTGGCGAGGGAGGAACGAGCCGAAAAAAGCCTTCGGCCGCAGTGCCCCCGTCCCCCAACCCCTCCCCGCCTTCGATCCCGGGGCCCTCGGCATCGCCCGGTCCATCCCCGATGAGGGCCGCCAGATCAGGTTGGGGCTCCAGGTCGAACACCACAGGCTCTTCGATCTCCAGGGAGATGAGGGGGACCCTGGGGGGGATGATGGGTCGTGAGGGTGGGACCACGAGATTCACAGCGGCCATGGACCCACCAGCGGCGGCCCTGAAATCACCTGCTCTGGGTCCGGCAGCAGCAAAGGGGGACGGTGGGATTGGTACGACTTTCCAGAAGGTCAACACAAAGACGTGCAGGAGAAGAGACACCAGAAGGGCAGCCCGGAATACCCGGCCCTCGGCCGCTTTCCGTTCTCGGACTGTCTTTTGGTGCTTCGATGCCATGGATGGATCTTTCTGGTGTCTTCTCGGCCCCGAATGCCTCACCTTTCGGGCTCACTATACTATACCAGAAAGGGGGTCCGGGAGTTTCCGTTTTCTCTGGCCACCCACCTGGGAACTCAACCGGGAACGGGGATCCTTTGCCCACGTCCTTGCCAGCCCCTTCCCTCTCGGGCAACTTCCCCATCGCGAAAACCAGGGGGATGGAAATGGTCCGGCATAGATGACGGACACGGCGCTGAAAAAAGACCCGGCGCCGCTTCTCGAGCGGCTGTCGAGACTTGCGGTCTACTACGAGCTCACCAAACCGGGGATCGCCGGCTACGTCATGGTGACGGCCGGGGTCACCTACTTTGTGGGTGCTGGGGGCCGAGCCGATTTCCTCCCGGTGATCTTCACCCTGGTGGGAACCGCCCTCGCCACGGGGGGCGCCCTGGCTCTGAACCAGTTCGTGGAGTGGGAGCTGGATGCGTTGATGGAACGGACCCGCTCTCGGCCCATCCCTTCGGGGCGACTGGGCCCCATGGAGGCTCTCTTCTTCGGCAACTCCCTGGCTTTGGGGGGGATCGCCGTCCTCTACTTTTCCGTCGGGTGGCTGCCTGCGGCTCTCACTGCCCTGTCCGCCCTGACCTACAATCTGGTCTACACCCCTTTGAAAAAGGTGTCCTACGTTTCTACCCTCGTTGGTGCCTTCCCAGGGGCCATGCCGACCCTCATCGGGTGGAGCGCAGCTACCGGCAGCCTGAGCCTCGAGGCCGGATCGATCTTCGCGGTTGCCTACCTCTGGCAGCTCCCCCACGTCCTTTCCCTGGGCTGGATGCTCCGGAAAGACTACGCCCGGGCAGGGTTCTACCTGATCCCCCGGTCCGACCCGGAGGGGACCAGGATCGCCTGGCATATCGTTGTGTTTTCAGGAACCCTCTTCCTGGTGGGCGCCGCCCCTACCTGGATGGGCATTACCGGAATTCCGTACCTGGTGGGGATGATGGCCCTGGGCTTCCTTCTCTTCCTCCTCTCCCTGGCCACCCTGAGAGGGGGGAGGCTCTCACCAACGGCCGCCAGGCGGGTGTTTCTCGGTTCCCTGGCTTACCACCCGCTTTTTCTGATCCTTCTCCTCATCGACGCAATTCCGCTGTGATCCGGGTTCGAGGGAGACGGAGAAAAGGAGACCCACTCCTCCCCTTGTGGGGGCATCAACGGTCCGGGAGGGCGTCCTGCCGAACCTCGTCTCACTCTACCGAGCAATCACCGATGCCAGAATTCCTCGAGGGCCTTTTCAGAGGCACAAAACCCCTTCTTCACCTCTTTCTGGTTCCCTTCCTCCTCTTCCCCGTGACTGCCATGAGCCAAGAGTCGGATCGACCCCGTGCCCGAGAGCTGGGGATGGAGATCGGTGTATTCCCCACCGGCCCCCTGAATGCCATCACCGATGTAAGCGGTGTCCGGGTCGGGCAGGTGACGGTGTGGGAAGGAGACGCGGTACGCACCGGCATCACCGCCATCCTCCCCCATGGGGGGAATCTTTTTTCGGAGAAGGTTCCCGGGGCCATTGTGGTGGGAAACGGCTTCGGAAAGCTCGTGGGCGTCACTCAGGTGGAGGAGCTGGGAGAGATCGAAACTCCCATCCTCCTTACCTGCACCTTGTGTGTGTGGAAGGCCGCCGACCTGATGGTGGAATGGCTCCTGGAGCAGGAGGGGATGGGCGGGGTGAGGTCCATCAATCCCGTGGTGGGAGAAACGAATGACGGGGGGCTCAACGACATACGAAACCGGCCCATACGACGAGCGCATGTGAGGTCGGCTCTGGAGGAGGCGAGCTCGGGACCGGTTGAGGAAGGGTCCGTGGGAGCCGGCACGGGGACCCAGGCTTTCGGGTGGAAGGGAGGGATCGGAACCAGCAGCCGGATCCTTCCCGAATCTCTCGGGGGGTATTCCGTCGGCGTTCTGGTACAATCGAACTACGGGGGCATCCTTTCCATGAATGGTGCCCCCGTCGGGAAAGAGCTGGGTCGCTATTCCTTCCGGCGGTTCGTGGAGGGGCAAGGCCTCTCATCCAGGGAAGGTGGAGAGGACGGAAATGGGATCCCGGACGCCGACGGTGGCTCCATTATGATGGTCGTCGCTACGGATGCCCCATTGGACGCACGGAACCTGAAAAGACTGGCGCGGCGGGCCCTCCTGGGGTTGGCCAGAACAGGGTCCTCCGGAAGCAATGGCTCCGGAGACTATGTCATCGCGTTCTCGTCGGACGAATCGGTGCGTCGGGGTCCGTCAAGAGACACCAGAGAGATCCTGGATCTACCCAATGACGGCATGGCCGGCCTCTTCCAGGCTACCATCGAAGCCACCGAGGAGGCCATCTACAACTCCCTTCTGAAAGCCACATCTGTTACCGGGAGGGACGGGCGGTCCGCAGAAGCACTTCCTGTGCCAGAGACGGTTGAAATCCTGAGGAGATATGGTGCGGTGAGAAGGTAGAGGGTCACCGCCGTTCTTCAGCGCCAGGCGTCCTTCCATCGAACATAGTGGATGGTCTCCACACCGCCCCGCTGCAGAACCTCCAGACCGTCTGGCTTTCGGTACGGTTTCCGATAGAACACGTGAGTGACATTGGCTTGTATGAGCAGCTTCGCGCACATGACGCAGGGGCTGGCAGTGACGAAAGCCACCTTCTCGCGAAGGTGTCCATCCGCCTTGACCACGGCGTTCTGCTCTGAGTGGATGCAGCCACAGGCCCCGGGGGTATCAGTGTCACATTCATTGGGGAATCCTCTAGCATTCCCGTTGTACCCCAACGCCACCACGTGCTCCAGGGCCCCATCGGTGATTACGGTCCCTACCTGAAGCCGTGCACAGGTGCTCCGCTTGGCCAGTTCTTCCGCCATCCGCATATAGACTTCGAAGAGTGGGATCCGGTCGACCTGATGTCGGCCGACCTCACCCTTCGAGGCATCGAGATCCACGTTGAGCGGATGGTTGTTCTCCTGAACGCCGTCTTTGTGGAGGATGGGCATACGGGGATCTCCGAAAGATCGTCTGAGGATGGAAGACCATTGGGGACGAAGTCTGGCGAGGGGAGGCCGGGAGGGAAAGGGTCAGCCCCTGAGGCTCCCTCGAGGGTCGGGGCTTTGGCCCCCAGGCTCTTCCGGGGGCGCCGGGTCCGCTGCACGGATTTAGACCCGGAGCACCCCCGGAAGCCGGATGCCGGGGCGGGGCGGAGCCGGTCTGGCCTGGAGCCGACCCGCATACCGGGGGGGAACCGGGATATGCGGGAAGGCTCCCTGGAACCTGTCTCGGCATTCGAGGATGGCCGTCTTGCCGAGACAGATCCCTAGAGTAGGACAGATGGCAGGGCCAGGCAGCAACACGCCCTTCTCAGGCAACAGAGAAGCCTGAACATGGTGGGCCTCCTTTCTCGTCCTGCTCCTTCAGCGGCCCGTTCCGAGCCGGGCCGCCGACCTGGGGGAGCTGTTCACGCCAAGTATCCGGCGGCATCCAACACCGGGTACATCAGAAGTCCGAAGGCACCGAAGTACGCCAGGACGATCCCGAACGCCTCGGCGATCCAAACCGCCTTCTGCTTTCGGCTGATTCCTCTCATCTTTTCCATCGTTCCCTCCTGTTGATGACGGGCAAACCCCGTCGTTCGGCACAGTCCCATCCCTCCACAAATCACAGAACCAGAGCGTGGACGAAATACAGGCAGAGCCCCGCCAGGCCATTGAACGCCAACGGAAGAAAGACTGCTTCTCTGAGCCCCCGCCGTGTCCGATCATCTAGATGGAGCATCGTTCCGTCCTCTTACCTCGAGTGGCCTTTGTCCCGCGATCTTGCCCCAATGGTAAAGCAGGGCCCTCAGCCAGGGCTCAGAATGGGCTCAGTTTCGAGAACCCAAATCAGAGGAGAATCAGACGAATCCCTAAGATGTTGTGGGAGAGGAGGTTGCTCGGCGGGTTTCTGGGAGAATGTGCAGTGAGATTGGCCCGGACCGAGGGCCCTCCAGCAAAGATCAGGGGGTTCGAAAAAGAGGACCCCGGGGGGCTAGCTGCCACCGCCGAGCCGCTAGAACCCTGGCGCCTCTCCTCCACCTGGAAACTCGGTCACTTCCAGGAGCAGCTCCTGGGAAGCCACCTGCCCGAAGTCACCCAGGTACGGATCGAAGAAGGAGAAGAGCACCGGGTCGATCCTCAGCGGCCCAGGCTCGGTGGGGACCAGGAGCCAGGTGAAGGTGCGTACCCCCCCCACAACTCCATCCCTTACCTCCACCACCGCCCCGTCCCCGGCCGGTGCGATCTCCGCACCGAAGAGGGGACCCACCGACGGTCGAGGGATGGCCCGGGTATTCCCCACTCCCAGGATCCGGACCACCAGCAGAGCCGTCTCTCCCACCGCCAGGCGAGTGGGGGTCACCCCTGCTTCCAGTCGGTACCGTCCTACGGCCCCCTCATACCCGGGCAGGCCAGGAGCCTGGGGGATTGGTGATACCGAAATGGGCAATGGATCGGCCGCCAGAGTGTCCCAAGCCACCCCTCCGCCCCCGTCTACAACGGGAAGGAGAAGGAGCGCCGGCGGTATCAGGTACTCCCCCGCTCTCAGGGGAAAGAGGGCCCGGCGGAATGTGTACCCCTGGTTCACGCCTCCCTGCGCAGAGGTGGGAAGGGGGACCGGGGGGTCGGGGAGGTCCACGACCCAGAAATCGGGCGGGGAGGGAGGGATGTACTCCGGGCTCGCCGTCTGCCCAAGAAACGCACCGGGCTGGAACGAGGCGGTGGCCACCAGAGTAGCCTGCTGGCCTTCGAAGATCCTCACCGGAGTGATTCCAGTGGCCAGCCCAGCATCCCCTCCCTGGGCTTGGGCCAGACCTCCATACCCGAAGAGCTCAGGAACGATTTCGGGCCACCAAGGATCCGATGCCGCTGTCTCTGCCCACCCACCTCCCATTCCTGGCGGCCATTGGCCTCCGGGAATGGCGGGAAGGGTGGGCACCCCACCTGTGCCGGGCGTTGCCATCCCGGGGGTCCCGGCGGTAGGGGGAACTCGGGGCGAGGTCCCTTGTGGATACGCCTGAGGATACCCCGGGGAAAGACCCTGAGGATACCCCGGGAGATATCCGCCTCCCGGGTAACCGAGTTGTCCGGGCCATCCCATGCCAACTCCGGGAGGGCTCCCGGGAGGGGCGATCGGCCATCCACCGTTGGGCCCATAGGGAACCGGGGAGTACCCGAATCCCGGATAGACACCCTGGGCTCCACCCCATCCCGGCATGGGCATGGAGGGCATCCAGGGCATCCCGGGGATCTGACCCGGGTAGGCGAAGGGGAGTCCTGGATACCCCCAGGTATTGTATCCTCCCTGGGCCAGAGGCCGGGCCTCCCACATCTCTCCGGTGGGGGGAGGGGTCCCTTCAGGAACCACTGGATCCGGATTTCTTCGGTTTCTGGAGCGTTCGTCTCGCCTGGCCGCCGGGCGTTCCCCCCACTGTAGAGGGGTGTCGGCCACATTGAGGACCGGAGAGGGCCATTCCGACAGGGTGCCTGCGATTACGACCTGGATCGGAGGAAGGGCATACTCCCCCGGCACCTCGCCCAGGAGATGGAATTCCCGCTCGAGGACCCAACTTCCGCCTCCGACGGCGGAGGAGGTTCGGTCTCTGAAGTCTTCGAGGAGGAGGCCAGGAGGGGCCACGAAGTCTACCATTTCAGGTAGCCCCCCGGTGGAAATGACCCGGACGGTAAGAACTGCCAGGTCCCCCAACCGGATGGAATGGGGGCGAAGCCCCACAGTCACCGTGGGGTTCTGAGGGACCGTCAGGGCGGCCGCCAGCACCAATACGCTCACCATTGCGGTCCCCTTCCAGGGCCGGGGGGCGTGAGCGGGCCCGACCTGTTGATCCGATCCTTCAGCCCTTCGCCCAGGGCCTCCTCTTCCTGGAGCCGAAAAGACGCCAGGAGGCGTTGAGAAGCCTCCTTCTCGGGACTCTCCTCCATCTTCTCCAGAGCTCGGAGTCTCTCCAACGCCAGCTCCAGGTTCCACGCCGCCGGCAACAGCCCCGGCTGGATCTCAAGGGCCCACTCCTGGTTGTGGATCGCCGCGGTCACCCACCGGCGGGCCTCACCACCCTTCCCCTCCCGGGCGAGATGAAGGAAGGCCAGCCCCAGGTTGTGATGGGCCATCAAGCGGACGGTGTCGTTCTCCGAAGCGACGGCGTGGCGAAGCCGTCCGGCCGCTTCGGCCCAGTTTCCCTGAGCCAGAAGGGTCGTTCCCTCCCGAAGAAGGGTTTCGTGGCTTTGTCCTTTCCAGAGGCCAAAAGCCTCCAGGGTGCCGAGACCCACACTCGACACCAGGGAAAGAACGCATACGACTGTGAGAACTCTTGCCAACACCGTTCCATCTCCCTTCGGCGGGCCCACCCTACGGTCTCTCGGGCTTGAGGAGGGCAGGCACCCTGTGCGACACAGATTCCAAAAGCAACTCCAGGAAGAGGGCCAACAAGGCAAAGCCCAAAAACCAGGGCCACCCCTCCACAGCTCTCGATTCCCAAGCCACCGTTTCTCCCCCTCCTCCCCAGCTTTCTGCTTCCTTCAGGAGGGACGCCACCGACGAGGGATCCTCACCCCGGGCGAAGGTTCCACCCCCGGCTTCGGCCAACGCCATCAACAGCTCGGGGCGGGCCCTGGAGTGGGGCATCCCATTCTCAGTTTCGGCTGGCTGGCCGCCGGACATGAGGGAAGGTCCGATCCTGTCCGAAGGCGGAACCGCTCCACCCTCTTCGGAACCCACGGAAATGGCCGATACCTGTCCATTCAAACCCCGAATCCGCCGAGCCAGGGACAAAAGCTCCTGGTCGTCTCCATGGTTCTCTCCATCGGAGATCAAGAGAAAGACCGGATTGGGGCCACTTCTATCTCCGTTCATCGAAGCAAGGGCTGCCTTCAAAGCCCCGGGAAGGGAGGTCCCCTTGTGGGTGAACAGCCCGGAATTCAACGCGTCCAGGTGCCGGAAAAGAAGATCCCGGTCATGGGCGACAGGCAGGAGTTGGTGAGTCTCCCCGGCAGCAGCCAGAAGCCCCACAGGATTTCCGGAAAGGCGGGTGACCACCCGCCGGGCCAGGAGCCGAGCCGAGGCCATTCGACCGAAGGGGATATCAACGACATCCATGGACCGGGATACGTCCACGATGAGGATCACCGGGCGGACGACCTTTCTCACCGGCACCTCTCGGGTTCCCAACGGCAAGCCCACCCAGGCCAGCAGAAGGAGGATTCCTCCACCGATCCCCAGAGCGGCGCGGACACCCCACAACTTCGGGAAAGGGAGCGCGACCTTTGGGGCCGGCAGAAACTCCGGAGGCGGAAAGCCTTCCAGATAGTCCCTCAGTACCTGTATCCGTTTTCTCCGGATCCAGAAGGCCAAGCCCAGGACGCCCGGGAGAAAAGCGAGGAGCCAAAGGGGATCGAGGTTCCACAACATCAGAGGACCCTCCCACGGGGGCGGATCCAGGACCCCGCCTCCAGGAAAAGGAGGACCATTCCGGCGAACAAAAACCCCGGGTGAAAGGACCGTCGCGGGCCGGCTACCTCAAGGGGGACCGGCCCTCGTTCGAGACCATCCAACTCCCTCATCAC
>CBDUAX010000014.1:0-21818 GCA_965365235.1 uncultured bacterium | reverse complement strand
GGCTACGATGGCGTCGACACTGGCCACGTCGGCTGGATCCGCCTCTAGGGGCTTGTCCGGACTGCCCTGCCCCAGGGCCGGGGTCCCGAACCCCGGGAGGAAGATGGCCAGCATGATGACTCGAAAGGGAATGGTATAAAGTGGGAGGGCCCTGGATTCCATGATCGTCTCCTGAATGGTGTTGTGGTGTTCTTGTGATTCTATCTCCCCCTCCCCCTCTTCGCACCCAGGTTGATCCGGGTTTCGGGCTCCGGTAACATTACGCATGCCCACGAAAGCTCCCCAGGAAGAAACCCCCCTTATGCAGCAATGGCGGGAAGTCAAAGCCCGCCACCGCGACGCCCTGGTGTTTTTCCGGGTGGGCGATTTCTACGAGATGTTCTTTGGGGATGCCGAGGAGGGCTCGCAGATCCTCGGGTTGACCCTGACCTCCAGAAACAACGGGGCCGCTGCCCGTGTTCCCCTGGCCGGGATCCCGGTGAAGGCTCTGGATGAATACCTGGGTCGGTTGGTGAAGATGGGTCGAAGGGTCGCGATCTGCGAACAGGTCGAGGACCCTGCCGAAGCGAAAGGGATCGTCAAACGGGAGGTGGTGGAGACCATAACCCCGGGCACCATCGTTCAGGATGACCTCCTCGAGGCCAAAAAGAACAACCACCTCGTCGCGCTGGCGAAGGGGACTCAGGGGGCCTGGGGTCTCTCTGCAATCGACCTCACTACCGGGGAGGTGGAGGTCCAGGCGGTTCATGAGGCGGAGCTGCCTGGAGAGCTTGGGCGCTTGGAGCCATCCGAGCTCCTGGTCGGCAAGGGGTGGGCTGGAGAGTTGTCGCTGGATCGGACAGGTCAGGGAGGCCTCATCCCTCTCACCCAGAGAGACGATTGGCTGTTCGACGAACCGTTGGCCCGAGAAGAGGTGGAGCGTCTCTACGGGGTGCACTCTCTGGAGGGCTTGGGATTCCTCTCCTCCGACGGCCTCCTGGTCAGGGCGGCTGGGGCACTCCTCACCTATGTGCGGGAGATCCGACCGGGCGGTGTGGAGCACCTTCGGGCTCCTCGAATTGTTCGGGCTGGGGCTGCCATGGTCCTGGACGACATGACCCGGCGCAACCTGGAGTTGGTGGAGTGTATCCGAGCCGGTGAAGGTCGGACCCTCCTGGAGGTTTTGGATGAGACCGTCACGCCCATGGGTGGGCGTCTCCTTCGGCGTTGGGTCCTCCGGCCACTGGTGGAGGTCTCCGGAATCTGGGAACGGCAAGGAGCGGTCGAGGCCCTGTTCGAGGACCGGGATCTCCGCCGGTCCTTCAGAAAAGGTTTGAAGGGCATCAGTGACCTGGAGCGGTTGGCGGGCCGTGTGGGCACCGGGCGGATCGGTCCCAGAGACCTCATGGGTCTGGCCGTTTCCATGGGCCGGCTTCCCGGGCTGAAAGCGCTCGGGACCGGGACTTCTTCTCCCCTCCTGTCAGAGCTTTGTGGGGAGTTGGATACCCTGGACGATCTGGCCGAACTCCTGAACTCGGGTCTTTCCGCTGCTCCCCCGCCAACCCTCCAAGACGGGGGCGTGATCCGGGAGGGGTTTTCTCCGGAACTGGACGGGCTTCGGGCTACCCGGGACGGAGCTCGGGAGTTCATTGCCAGCCTTCAGTCCCGGGAGCGGGAGAAGACCGGGATCGCCTCCTTGAAGGTTGGCTTCAACAAGGTCTTTGGATACTACCTGGAGGTCACCAAGGCGAACCTGGCGAAGGTCCCCGTCGACTACGTGAGGAAGCAGACCCTGGCGAACGGGGAACGCTATTTCACCCCCGAGCTGAAGGAGTGGGAGGAGAAGGTGTTTGGGGCGGAGGATCGGATCCTCTCCCTCGAGACCGAGCTCTTTTCCGGGCTTCGGGCCGCGGTTGCGAAGGAAGTGGCCCGAATCCAGGATTCGGCGGCGCGCCTTTCCTGGTTGGATGTCCTGTCCACCCTTGCCGAGGTGGCCGTAGCAAGAGGGTATGTGAAGCCGGAGGTCCACACGGGGTACTCGGTGGAGATCCGGGGAGGAAGGCATCCGGTGGTGGAAACCATGATGCCCGCGGAGGAGTTCATCCCCAACGACTTGGTATTGGATGAAGCCGGCCGAATCGTGATTCTGACCGGCCCGAACATGGCCGGGAAAAGCACCGTCCTCCGGCAAGTGGGACAAATTCAGCTCCTGGCCCAGATGGGCTCTTTTGTACCGGCCTCCGAGGCTCGGCTTCCGGTCTGCGACCGCATCTTCACACGTGTCGGAGCCTCCGATGCACTCACCAGGGGCCAGTCCACCTTCATGGTGGAGATGAACGAAACGGCCGCCATCGTTCATGGGGCAGGGGAGGATAGTCTCATCCTCCTCGACGAAATCGGGAGGGGAACCTCTACCTACGACGGGGTTTCCATCGCATGGGCGGTAACGGAGTATCTCCATGAAAGGGTTGGCGCGAAAACCATCTTCGCTACCCACTACCACGAGTTGACCCAGTTGGGGGATCTCCTACCGAAGGTCAGGAACCTGAACGTTGCGGTTCGGGAAGTTGGGGAGGATATCGTCTTCCTGAGACGGTTGGAGGAGGGTGGGGCCGATCGGTCCTACGGAATTCAGGTGGCACGGCTCGCCGGCATTCCAGGAGAGGTTGTGGTGCGTGCGCAGGAGCTATTGACGGAGTTGGAGGGGACACACTCCAGCGGTGGGGAGGGTCTTGGCAGGAGAGGCCGCCACCGTCCTCAGTCCCAAACCTCACCGGATCAGCTCTCCCTTTTTGCCCCTGAACACCCCATTCTTACCCGCCTTAGAAAACTGGAGGTGGACGATTTGACCCCCATCGCTGCACTGAATGTTCTGGCGGCCATCAAGGCCGAGTTGGCTGGAAAGGGTGAGGAAGACTCATGATCCGAAGGTCCACCGCGGTCAAAGGTCGGGGTAGGTGGGGCGAGGGGGCCCCCAGCGGGCTCGGGGAGGCCGGTCTGACCCGAATCGGTACATTCTGGGGGTTCCCGTCCCTTCTCCTGTTTCTCTCCCTTTTTGGTTGCGGGAGTGGAGAGCCGATCCAGGAGCCGACCCCCCTCTATGGAGAGGTCCCCATAGAGTACCCACTGGATCTCTGGGACGCCGATGTGGAAGGGGTGACTCTTCTCCGGGTCCGGGTCACCGATATGGGTGCCGTGGATAGCGTAGAAGTCCTGGAGGCCAGCGGATATCCGGCTTTCGATTCCGCTGCAGTCCAGGGGGCCCTCCAACTGCGGTACAACCCCGCTCGGAGAAAGGGCGAGAGGACCACCGTCTGGGCCAAGGTTCCTGTCCACTTCACGAAGGAAGGTCTTTGAGGGCCTTTTCCCTTCCAACAGATCGGCGGTTTTCCTGATCTTCCCACCCCCGGCCCGTTTCTTGATCCAAAATGTCCAAAGGACCGGTTGAATCCCTCCGGGATTCCGGGAAACAACTTTTTGGAGAAGAGAATCCATGAAGGTTGCCGTCCTCATGGGGGGTGTTTCGGAAGAGCGGGAAGTGTCTCTGGCTTCCGGGGCCCAGGTAGCGAGAGCCCTACGTGAGGCCGGCCACGAGGTTTTGGCCGTCGATACATCCCATGGGATTCTCACTTCTTCGGAGGAGGAAGCGCTCCTGGGAGCTGGGGTGAAAGATCCGCCGCCTCCGGCTTTGACCCGAGACCTGCTCAGGACTGGGGATACGCGTGCCCTCACCAGGGAGGCCCAACTCGCCGAGATGGACGTGGTGTTCCTGGCTCTTCACGGGGGGAGTGGTGAAGACGGAACGATCCAAACCCTTCTGGAGATCGCCGGAATCCCGTACGTCGGCAGCGACCGGGTGGGCTGTGCACTGGCGATGAACAAAGACCTCTCGAAGCGGCTTCTCCGGGATGCAAACATCCCGACCCCGGGCTGGATCACCGTTCGAGGCAGGGAAGAGGGGACACGCCGGCTGGAAGAGGTGGTCCGGACCCTGGGACTCCCGGTGATCGTGAAACCCCCATCCGGTGGCTCCACCCTGGGCCTGACCCTGGTCCACGAGGAGGGTGAGTTGGGTCCCGGCCTGGATCTGGCTCTGGAGTACGAGGACCAGGTCCTTTTCGAGAGCTACGTCCTGGGAAGAGAGTTGACCGTCGGAATCTTGGGGGACAATGCGCTCCCGGTTGGGGAGATCATCCCCGAGCACGAGATTTTCGACTACGAGTGTAAGTATCGGCCCGGGATGGCACAGGAGATCTTCCCAGCCGACCTTCCACAGGAGACCGCTGCTCGAGTGCAGGAATTGGCCCTGCTTGCCCACAGCGCCCTGGGCCTGCGAGATTTTTCCCGGGTGGACTTCATTCTGGACCGGGAGGGCACGCCCTGGTGCTTGGAAGCGAATGCACTTCCAGGCCTGACAGCCAACAGTCTTCTCCCCAAAGCAGCCCTGGCCATGGGGACCTCCTTCCCGGAGCTCTGCCATCGGATCGCTGAAATGGCGCTCCGGAGAGGCCAAAGCTGAGTACACGGGGCATGGGCCTGCGGGCGAACCGGGGCGGAACCAGCTTCACCGGATAGGGGTTTGACGGGTGTAGGGAAACGTTCAGGGCTAGATCCGGTAGCGGGTGGAGCCCCCTCCCAAGCTCTTGGAGTATTTTTTTCGGATGCGGCAGACCGGTTACCAGGTACCGTTTGGGTTCGTTCTCACTCCTTGGGTGAAACGATTGCTGATCGCCAATGTCACGGTCTTCTTTTTGACCGTGGTGATCGGGCCAGAAATCGTGTTTCCCTGGTTTGCCTTCTCCCCTTCGGCTGTGCTCACCCGCCCTTGGGGCGCCTTCACATACATGTTCCTCCATGGGGGCTTTGGTCACCTCTTCTGGAACATGCTCATCCTTTTCTTCTTCGGCCCCCCCCTCGAAAGCCGGTGGGGGTCTCAGGCCTTCCTGAAGTACTATTTCGTCTGTGGGTTGGGAGGGGTTGCCCTGAGCTTCCTCTTCGTCTCCAACCTGATCGTGGGTGCGTCCGCAGCCCTTTACGGTTTGATGTTGGCCTTTGCCATGATCTGGCCGAATGCGCCCATCTACATTTGGGGAATCTTCCCCGTCAAAGCGAAATGGATGGTCGGTGCCCTATTCCTGGTGAGTGTGTTCAGCGCCTTCGGCGGAGCCGGGGGAGGGATCGCCCACTTTGCCCACCTCGGAGGTCTCCTGACGGGGTTTCTCTATTTGAAGAGTGACTGGCGGCCCGGAGGGACCCGAAAAGGGAAGACCACCGGGATCAGGGTCCGGAAGATGGCCATTGTCCCACGGGAGGAAGCTGGCCAAGCGTCTCAGCGCCAAGCCCAGGACCAGTCCGGCTGGTCGAAAAAGGAGGAGGTCGTCCTGGACGAGGTTGACCGGATTCTTGACAAAATCTCTGCCACGGGAATGGCCTCCCTCACCGAAGACGAGCGGAAGGTGCTGGACGAGGTTTCGCGAAAACACCGGTCCAACTGAATCCGACTCACTCCCTCCTATCCCAGGCTACGGCTCACCCGTCTTCAACTCCAATTCGGCCGGGGGTGATTCCCGGTCTCCCATTCGGGACCCCCATGACCCTGGGAGTTTGCTGCCGGTTGGGGTGGGACCTTGTGGGGCCACTCCCATTACACTAGATCATGCGCCGGGCAGCGTGTGTGTTCCGGCCACCGGAAGGCTTAGGTACGTCTGTGTGTGGGCGAAAATGGCGGATCGAGAAGAGAAATGAGAGGGTGCCTGGCGGGACCAGGCATGACCTCGTTCATGGAGAAGAACAATGAAGATGGTATTGCTCCTCTATCTGGAGGGCGACGGTCCAGCCGTCACCAAGCTCCTTTCGGAACACGGCATCAACGCATACAGCCGGTTGCCCATCGAAGGGCATGGTGAGGGCAAGGGTGGTGGCTGGTATGGAGACATCGCGACGCACAATTCCAAAATGATCTTCGCCATCATTCCCGATGAGAAAGCCGAGGCACTTCTCGTCGCGATGGAAGGGGTCCCCGTTCAGGATGCGGGGCACCCCATTCATGCGGCGCTACTGAATCTGGAAGGCTGGGTCCATTCCTCCACTGAGGGTTGAGGCAGGATCCGTCTTGCCGACCTTCCATTCTCCTCTGGGCAGGGTGGAACAACACCTTGAGCCCCTATGATCGGCCCCTACCCGTCCGGAGGGAATCTGCCCCCCGGACGGGTCTCTTCTTTGATAGACTCTGACACCTTGATCTCCGTGGGCCGTAGATAGACTTTAACACTTCCCAAGTCCCTCGGGTTTCCATTTCCGGATGGACTTATCTCGAAGACTCTGGATGGAATCTGAACCCATGCCCGTGAAGCTTCCCGCCCTGAACTCCGGGGGCCTGGTCTCGTTGTTGGCTCTTTCTCTTTCTGCCTGTGCCGGGTCGGGCCCCGCTCCGATGCCGGCTCCCTCGCCTGCGCCGGCACCCACACCGGAGGCGGAAGCTCCTGCGATGCCGGAGGAACCGGCAAGGAACCCTGCTCTGGACACCGTCCAGGCCGGCGTGTTCGACAATGGGAAGATGTGGACCTTCGAGTACCCACCCCTGGACTACCTCCGGGAGACCTACGGGTTTTCTGCCGACGCCGAGTGGTTCGAAAAGGCCCACCTGGGTGCCCTTCGGATTCCGGGCTGCACGGCCTCGTTCGTTTCTCCGAACGGTCTGGTCATGACCAACCACCACTGTGCTCGGGGCAGCATCGAGCAGGTGAGCCGCGACGACGAGGACCTGGTGGCCGATGGGTTCTATGCCATGTCACTAGAGGATGAGAGGCCCATCGAGGATTACTGGGCCGATCAGCTCATTGAGATTCGGGACGTGACCGACCAGGTATACTCTGCCCTGGAGGGTGTGGAAGGGGTCCAGGCCAGGGCCCAGGAACGAGAGCGCATCCAGGAAGAGATCGTGGGAGCCATCACTCAGGAATTCGGCGGGGAGGATGGTGGGTACAATATCGAGATGGTGGAGCTTTACGCGGGGGGGCGTTATTCCGTCTACATCTTCCGGCGGTACACTGACCTTCGCCTGGTGATGTCCCCCGAACTTCAGGTGGCCTACTTCGGTGGGGACTGGGACAACTTCACCTTCCCACGGTACGATCTGGACATGAGCTTCTACCGGATCTATGGAGAGAACGGTGAGCCCCTCCAGACCGAGAACTACTTCCCGTTCAGCTCCGAGGGTGTCTCCGAAGGCGACCTGGTTTTCGTAATCGGGAATCCTGGAACTACGACCCGGCTTCACACGGTCGCCCAGCTCGAGTACCGCCGCGATGTGGAAGATCAGGGGCTCCTGGATCTTCTCCGAACACGGACCCCGGCGCTGGAGGAATTCGCCGCGAGTCATCCTGATCAGGCCCGGGAGATGGATCTTCGGAACACGATTTTTGGGTTCTTGAACTTCCTGAAAAGCCAGACCGGCAAAGTGAGCGGCCTCCATGATCCCATCATCATGGCCAAGCGTCAGGACCATGAGAGGGACTTCCAAGAAGCCATCCAGGCCGACCCGGCCTTACGCGCTGAGTTCGGAGATCTGATTTCCCGGATGGCAGACCTCCAGCAGCAGAAGCGAGGCAGCGCACCGCAGCTGACGTCCTTCCTTGCCGTGGGTCATCCCACCCTGGGATCCAGCACCGTGGGGCGGGCCCTGGCGGCCTTCCAGTACTTATCGGCGCAAGCCCAGGGGGCCCCTGCGGAAATGCTCGAGCAGATTCGGTCGGCCCTGGAAGAAACCCCGGACCAGCCGAGGGAGATCAACGAAAGTCAGCTGGCGGAACGGTTCAGGGACTTCGAGCGGAATTTCGGCCCCGACCACGCGTTCACACAGGAAGTGCTTCAGGGCCGGTCTCCGGAGGGGGCAGCAACATCCATCCTGGAGAACTCCGTCCTGGCGGACTCTGCTTCCACAGCGGCAGCCTTGGCGGACGGGACTCTCACCATGCAGGACCCGGCAGTCCAGCTGGCTCAGTCCATGATTCGACAAATGGGCATGGCACAGCAGGTTCAGCAGTCGGTCCTTCCGGAGGAGGCCGAGATCGCCAGCGCTCTTGGTCGGGCCCACTTTGCGGTCTATGGCACGGACGTGCCCCCCGATGCCACCTTCTCACTCCGCATTGCCGACGGTGTGGTGGCGGACTACGAGTACAACGGGACCGTGGCGCCCGTCTACACCACCTTCTACGGGATGTATGATCACTACTACTCCTACGGTGCCGGGAGTGACTGGGATCTTCCGGAGCGGTGGGTGAACCCTCCGGCGGGACTCGACCTTTCGACTCCCATGAACTTCGTCTGCACCGCAGACATCATCGGTGGAAACTCCGGGTCGCCGGTCATCAACCGGAACCATGAGGTCGTGGGGCTCGTTTTCGACGGAAACATCGAAAGCTTGCCAGGGGACTACATCTATCTCCCGGAGCGGAATCGGACTGTCTCGGTGGACGCCCGAGGGATCCTGGAGGCTCTGGCCGAAGTCTACGGCGCCACCCGGATGGTCCAAGAGATGACCTCCGGAACTCTTTCCCGCTCGGAAACAGAGGCCAGGCGCTAGACAGGAGGGTGGGACTCGGGCCCCGGGGAACCCGGTGAAACCGGAGCCTGGCCTCTCTGTGATTGAGGCCACCCCGGGGGGGGGAACCCGGTACTGCAGAAGGAGGAACAATGCACAAGACGCTTCGAATGTGGACGGCCGCTGGACTTCTTCTGGGAGCCTGGGCCTGTGCAGGGACCCCGGGACCGGGAGAATCCGGGTACCCCTTCAACCTGGCGGGTCTTTTCCAGGGCCAAGTCGTGGTGGAGGGCCAGGCGTTCGAGTTCGAGTTGGATATTCTGACTCGGCCTGGCGGAGCCCTTGATGGTACATATCAGGTTGTGAGTCCGGTGAGCATGTCCGGACCGGTGACCGGGATGGTTATGGCCGACACGGCCACCTTCTCCCTCGGCTACACGAACCCCATGGACGGCTGCGGTGGGACTTTGGATGCCAACGGGACGGTGGAAACCGGCGGGGAGTCTTTCTCCGGCCGAGTCCGGGTCAACGACTCCTGTGGTGGGGTTCTCTCCGGCACCTTCTCGATGAAGAAGTAGAGAGGAACGAAGGGTCTGAGGGCGTCCTCCGCCGCCCCCGGGCTGGGGCTGGAGCAGTCGGGGCGCCGCCTTCCATGGCGGCGCCCTTTCGCGTCCGGGATCGGCGATGTCGGCACTTTGACTCCCTGAAGCTGAGCTCCAGCCGGCCGGGGGGTTTTTTCCTCCGTGGCGCGTCCTTGACCCTTTCCCCCCCCCTCTCTAGAATCCGGTCCCACTTTGTTATTGGAATAGATCCCGTTCAGGAGGCAGTATGGCGGCCTCGGGAAAAGAATACACCACTGAAAACATCCGGAATGTGGCCGTGGTAGGTCACGGTGGATCTGGGAAGACCACGCTTGTAGATGCCCTTTGCTTTGCTGCAGGGACTTCCCGACGGAAAGGGAGTGTGGAAGAGGGGCACGCCCTCACCATGACCACCCCCGAAGAGCTGGACCACGGGATCTCCCTCCAGACCACGCCCGCTTTCGCCGAGTATGACGGTGCCAAGGTCAATCTGCTGGATACTCCTGGCTACCTGGACTTCACCGGAGACGCGCTGGCCGCTGTACGTGTGGCCGACTCGGCCCTCATCACGGTTGGTGCCACCTCAGGCGTGGAAGTCGGGACCGAGGTAGTGTGGCAGTACTGCGAAGACCGGGGAATTCCCCGGATGTTCTTCGTCTCCATGATGGACAAGGAGCACGCCGACTTCGACAAAGTGCTGGCCGACGTGAAAGAGCGTCTGGCCTCCAATGTGATCCCGGTGGAGATGCCGATCGGATCCGGAGAAAACTTCCGTGGCATCATCAACCTCTTCAGCCAGCGGGCCCACATGTACAAGGCGGGTTCTGTGTCGGGAGAGTATGACGAGACGGACATTCCTGAGGATATGAAGGAGCAGTTCGAGATCTGGGAGACGGAGTTCATCGAGACGGTGGCCACCACCGACGAGGAACTTCTCGAGCGATACCTCGAGGGTGAAGCCATCTCCCGGGACGAAGCGGTCGAAGCCATGCACAAGGGCGTGGCCAAGGGTGAGGTCATCCCGCTCTTTTGCGGTTCTGCCAAGCTGAGCTACGGCACTCATGCACTGCTGAAGAAGATGGTGGAGCTGCTCCCCCATCCTGCTGAGATGCCCGGTGAAATCGGTAGGCGCCCGGGGCTGGACCAGGAGGTCACCCTGGAGGCTGAAGATTCCGGACCCGCAGCGGCCCTCATCTTCAAGACCGCTACCGAGCCACACGTCGGGGAGCTCTCTTACTTCAAGGTCCTGAGCGGTGTGGTGGAAAATGGGATGGAGCTGAAGAACGCCGGTCGGGGAGCCACGGAAAAGCTCAATCACCTGAGCATCCCCCTGGGCAAGGAACGGTTGGAAGTCCCTCGCCTCCATGCCGGCGATATCGGCGTCGTCGCCAAGCTCAAGAATTCCCACACCAATGACACCCTGTCCGATGCCGGGCGGCCGTTGGTGGTGGAAGGCATTGCCTTCCCGAAGCCCGATATCTCGGTCGCGGTACGGGGTGCCAGCCGGGCCGACGACGACAAGCTGGGAGAGGTCCTCACCAAGATCCATGAAGAGGAGCCCACCTTCCACCACGAGTTCAACGCCGAGTTGGGCCAGACCATCTGCCGAGGGCTGGGTGAGCTCCACCTGAATGTCCAGTTCGAACGGATGAAGAGGAAGTACGGGGTCAGCATCGAGACCGAAGCCCCCAAGATCGCCTACCGGGAGACCATCACCCGGACGGCCGAGGGCCAGGGCCGACACAAAAAACAATCCGGTGGCCGGGGTCAGTTCGGGGACTGCCATATCCGCCTCAGTCCGAGGCCCCGAGGTGAAGGGTATGAGTTCATCAACTCAATCAAGGGCGGGGTCATTCCCGGGAAATACGTTCCATCCGTAGACAAGGGAATCCAGGAGGCGGCCCAGAAGGGGATTCTGGCGGGCTTCCCGCTGGAGGATTTCTCAGCCGAGTGCTACGACGGGTCGTACCATTCGGTCGACTCTTCGGATATCGCCTTCAAGCTGGCGGGGTCCCACGCCTTCAAGAATGTGGCCGTGAAATGTGGCCCGACCCTATTGGAGCCCATCATCGAGGTTTCTGTGACGACTCCGGACGAGTACATGGGTGACGTGACCGGGGACCTCACCTCTCGACGCGGCAAGGTCATGGGGATGGATGCAGGTTCGGGACGGACCACTATCAAGGCTCGAGTACCCGAGTCCGAACTCTACAAGTATGCGTCCGCCCTTCGGTCCATGACCCAGGGTCGTGGCCACCATTCCCGTGAATTTGTCGGGTACGAGCCGGTTCCCCCCGATGCGGCTAAGGCCATCATCGCGGCGGCCAAGAAGGAAGACGAATAGGGGCCTTCTGCACGGCCGAAGAGATCTCGGACCGCCGTCGGGCTCCCTCCCGGCGGCGGTCTTTCGTATCATACACCGTTCCCCGTCGGACCCTGCCCCGCTTTGGGGTCAGGGGTTTGTATCAAGAAGGAGGTTGGCGTGGCTGGACATAGCAAATGGTCCCAGATCAAGCGGAAAAAAGCCGTCACGGATGCGAAACGTGGGCAGATGTTCACCAAACTCATCCGGGAGATCACCGTGGCTGCCCGCACTGGGGGTGGGGACGCCAACTTCAACCCCCGCCTGCGTCTGGCCATCGATACTGCAAAAGCAGCCAACATGCCTGCCGACAACATCGAACGGGCCGTAAAGAAGGGAACCGGGGAACTGGAGGGGGTGAGCTACGAAGAGGTCACCTACGAGGGGTATGGTCCTGGCGGTGTGGCCTTGTTCATCGAGACCCTCACCGACAATCAGAAACGGACTGTTGCCGATATCCGGCACCTTCTGGACAAGTCAGGTGGCAACCTGGGGACAACAGGGTCCGTCGCGTGGCAGTTCGACCGAAAAGGCCAGATCTACGTGAGCGCTTCCCGGTACCACGAGGATGCGGTATTCGAAGCCGCCATCGATGCCGGGGCAGAGGACGTGGTGGAGCAGGGCGACGAGTTCATCGTCACCACCGATCCGGCCAACTTCCAGGAAGTCCAGGACGGGATGAAAGATGCAGGGGTGGAATCCTCCCAGGCGGAGCTCACCTTCATCGCGAAGAATGAGGTCTCCACTGGCGGGAAGGACGCCGAGAAGCTCCTCCGGCTCCTGGACAGTCTGGAAGAGAACGACGATGTCCAGAAGGTCCACTCAAATGCTGATATCGACGAGGCCGTTCTAGCCCAGGCCGAGTAGGCAACCCGGGGGAGTACGACTCTGGTGTGTGGCCCGAAAGACAAATCCGTGGAGTCTCCGTCTCCAGGAGATGTGGTCCTGGGCGTTGACCCGGGGACCGCTACCACCGGATACGGGGTCGTGGGCCGGAGACCCGATGGAATTCTGGTCCTCCTGGAATGCGGGGTTATCCGAACGTCCTCATCAGAACCGCTGCCCCAGAGGATCCGGGAGATTTTTGAGGGCATCCAAGAGATCATCAACCGGTTCAACCCCGGGGCAGTGGCCGTGGAGGATGTCTTCCAGGGGAAGAATGTCCGTAGCGCCCTGACACTGGGACACGCTCGGGGGGCGATCCTCCTGGCGGCGGCCTTACGGGAACGCACCATTGCCGAGTACTCGCCCAGGGAGATCAAAAGCGCCGTGGTGGGGACTGGAAACGCCACCAAGAACCAGGTGGGCTACATGGTCCAACGACAGCTCCGGTTGAAGACCGCTCCTTCCCCGGCAGACGCCGCCGATGGTGTGGCGGCGGCGCTTTGCCATTTCCTGGTTGCCAGCAGTCCCTCCCTCTGACGGCCCCTCGCCAGGTGTGGAAGCCGAGCCCAGCCCGGGCGTTACCCTCAGGACGGAACCTTGGAAGGCGAACCCTTCCCGGATTCGAACTCCAAAACCAAGCATCTGGAAAGATCCACCATGTCGAAGCATGACGTCGTGATCGTCGGTGGGGGCCTCGCCGGCCTGGCCTGTGGGCTGGGGGTCCAGGAAGGTGGGTTGAACCCTCTCATCCTGGAGGCCAACGATGAAGTAGGGGGCCGGGTCCGGACGGATGAGGAGGCCGGATTCCTCTTCGATCGGGGCTTTCAGGTTCTCCTGGAGGCGTATCCCGAGTGCCGGCGCCTCCTCGATTACGAGGCGCTGGATCTGATGCGGTTCTATCCGGGCGCCGACCTTTGGACCGGTGAGGGATTCTCCCGCTTTGCCGACCCCTACCGGAACCCCAAGGACGCCATGGCCACTCTGGCCTCCCCCGTTGGGACCTTCTCCGACAAACTCAGGGTCACGGTGCTGCGGAAGCAGGTATTGAAGGGGAAGGCGGAGGACCTTCTGAGCGGACCCGATGTGACTGCACAGGAGGACCTGGAGGGGATGGGGTTCAGCGATGGTATGATCAACGGGTTTTTCCGACCCTTCTTCGGCGGCGTGCTACTGAGTCCGAATCTGGCTGACTCGAGCCGGATCTTCCGTTACATCTTCCGAATGTTCTCCGCGGGAGACATTTCGATTCCGAGGAGAGGCATGGGGCAGCTCCCGTTACAGCTGGCCTCCAGCCTTCCGGAGACCGCCATCCGGTTGAGGGCACGGGTAGCCGGCGTCGAACCGGGTAAGGTGATTCTGGCGGATGGGGAAGCGTTGTCGGCAGAAACCGTGGTGGTGGCTACGGACGGCCCCGAGGCCGCTCGTCTTTTGGAGGGCGTCTCCCCGCCCTCGTCGAAAGGAACGGCCTGCCTCTATTTCCTGGCCCAGGAGCCCCCGGTCTCCGGTCCGATCCTTCTCCTGGATGGGGAGGGAACGGGGCCGGTGAACAATCTGACCTGCCTCAGTCAGGTCAGTCCCGACTATGCGCCTCCCGGCCAGAACCTGGTCTCAGCCAGTTGTGTGGGGTTACCCGACCTTTCTGAGAAGGAATTGGAGGCGGCCGTACGGGCCCAGCTCACCCGTTGGTTCGGAGGGGTGACTGAGGAATGGAGCTACCTAAGGAGCTACCGGATCCCCCACGCCCAACCCGGCCAATCCCCCGGCGTCCTCCACCCGCCGGAACGCCCGGTGAAGCTGGGTGAGAGACTCTTCGTTTGTGGTGATCACAGGGAGACCGCATCGATCCAAGGGGCCTTGCACTCTGGTACGAGGGCGGCGCGAGCCGTCCTGGAGTCTCGTAGTCCGGCTCGGACGCCTTCCTCGTCGACCAGATAGATGGGAAGATGGCCCCCGGGGTGTCCAATTTGAGCCGGTTACTCTGTCGTCGATTGATCAAACCCCGGGTTTCTCCCTATCTTGTCCTCCGAAGAGAACCCAAAAGGGGTAGGATGCCGACCGGGTCCTTCGCCCGTCCCCGACATGGGGATTACTCGAACCACAGAGCCCTCGTTGATCAGTCGCCTGAAAGGCACCCTTCTCACCAGAGATCTCGGGAGTGTCGAGGTCGAGACCTCCGGGGGGGTCGTGTATGAGGTAGAAGTGCCCCTGACCGTCGTTGAACGTCTTCCACCGGAAGGGAGCCAAATCCAACTCAGGACCCTCCAGGTGGTGCGGGAGGATTCGGTTTCGTTGTTCGGGTTTCTGGAACCCCATGAACGGGAGCTTTTCAAGCGGCTCCTTTCGGCCTCAGGGGTTGGAGCAAAGCTGGCTCTGGCCATGCTTTCCACCTATTCGGCGCCTCGGCTGGCTCAAGCCCTGGTAGAGAGAGATTTGCCGGCTCTCACCCAGATCACCGGGGTCGGGAAGAAGACGGCGGAGCGGATCTCCCTGGAGTTGGCGGACAGGGTGAAGGATCTTGCTGCGGTCCAGGCGGGTGCGCCCTCGGGCTCCCCCCTTGTCGAAGGGGCCGTATCGGCCCTGGTTGCGCTGGGGTATTCGTTTGCCGACGCCGACGCAACCGTCAGGAAGGCCCTGGCTGAGGAGGGCGCGCTGACGGTAGAGGAACTTATTCGGAAGGCACTTTCTGGGGATTGATGGCCCGTTCTTCCCTACCCAAGGGTAGGGGACCGGATCTTCTTATTGAGCACGATACCCATCCTCTGGGGCGGAGATGACCCGACAACACGAGGTGACCACCCCCGAAGAGCTCCAGGAGGACACTTCTTCCGAGCTCTCCCTGAGGCCGCAACGCCTCGTGGAATTCATTGGCCAGGAGAAGGTCAAGGAATCCCTGGGCATCGCCATCGAGGCGGCAAGACAGCGGCGGGACCCCCTGGATCACCTTCTCTTTCACGGGCCCCCGGGCTTGGGGAAGACCACCCTGGCTGCTCTCCTGGCCAGGGAGATGGGCGTAAACATCAAGACCACTTCGGGCCCCGTCCTGGAGAAACCTGCGGACCTGGTGGGGATCCTCACAAACCAGAGGGAAGGGGACATCCTCTTCATCGACGAGATTCATCGTCTACGGCCCATTATCGAAGAGTTCCTCTATCCGGCCATGGAGGACTTCAGGGTGGAGATTCGTCTCTCCGATGGTCCCAAGGCCCAGACCATGACCATGGACATCGAGCGGTTCACGCTGGTGGGTGCCACCACCCGGTTCGGGCTGCTCACGGCTCCCATGAGGGCTCGCTTCGGGATCGTCCAACGCTTGAACTTCTACCCCCCGGAAGATCTTGGAACCATTATCCGCCGCAGTGCCGAGATCCTTGGTGTAGAGACCACAGCAGAGGGATCCATGGAGCTGGCCCAGCGATCCCGGGGCACCCCTCGCGTGGCCAATCGGCTTCTCAGGCGGGTTCGGGATTTTGCCCAGGTAAGGGCCGAAGGCGTCATCGACCAGAAGGTGTCGCAGGCCGCCCTGACCCTCCTGGACGTGGACGAGTATGGGTTGGACGAGATGGACGGGCGGATCCTGAAGACGATCATCGAGAAGTTCGAGGGGGGGCCGGTTGGCCTGAACTCTCTGGCCGTCGCTCTGGGCGAGGATGCCTCGACGCTGGAGGAGGTATACGAACCCTTCCTCATCCAGGAGGGGTTTCTCATGCGGACCCCCCGGGGCCGGGAGGCCACCGGGCGTGCCTACAAACGGTTTGGCTACAGGAGATCTCCGGACGGACCGGGAGATCAATCCTCTCTCTTTGAAGAGTGACAGACTTCCCCGGACCCAGGCCACCGGGCTCCCGGGTGGCCGATTTCGACTACATACTCCCCCCCGGCAGGATCGCTCGGTACCCGACGGACAGGCGTGACGAAAGCCGGGTCCTTCTGGTAGATCGGGGCGCAGGGGCCACTCGCCATCTCCGCTTCGGGGATCTCCCGACACTCTTCCAACCCAACGACCTACTCGTGCTCAACGAGAGTCGGGTCCTGCCTGTCCGGCTCCTCGGGAAAAAACCCAGTGGTGCTCCCGCAGAGATTTTTCTTCTACGCGCTTCGGAGCCCCTCTCGGATCTTCGAGCGACGGGAGAGACCGAAGGGATCTCTGGGCGAGATCGCCTGGATGGTAAGGTCTGGGAGGCGCTGGTTCGGCCGGGGAGCAAGCTCAAGCCTGGCAGGCGCGTGGAAATCTCCCCCGAGCTCGAGGTGGAGATCCTGGATTCGGCGCCGGGGGGCGGGAGGGTGGTTCGATTGGTGACGGATTTGAGTTGGGAAGAGGCGCTGGATCGGTTCGGTCATATGCCCCTTCCACCCTATCTCGGCCGGGAAGATGAGCCGCTGGACCGGGAGCGGTATCAGACGGTCTACGCCCGGGTACCCGGGAGCGTGGCGGCCCCCACCGCCGGTCTGCATTTTACCGACGCCCTCCTGGACGGGCTCGCCCTCAGGGGAGTGCGGGTAGCGAAGCTGACGCTGCACGTTGGAGTGGGCACCTTCCGCCCGGTTGATGTAGAGGATCCCGCCAACCACACAATGCATGCCGAGACCTTTACAATTTCCCCAGAGACGGCGGAGGCTGTGAACGCAGTCCGGAACCTGGGGGGTCAGGTCTGGGCCGTCGGAACGACCGTGGTCCGAACCTTGGAGAGCGCGGCCCTGGATGACGGCCGAATCCGACCGGGCTCGGGGGAAACACGCCTCTTTATCCGGCCTCCCTATCGGTTCAAGGTGGTGGACCGACTGGTCACGAACTTCCATCTGCCACGCTCGACCCTTCTCATGTTGGTGGCGGCCTTCGGGGGGTATGATCGAACCATGGCGGCATACGCTACTGCTGTCACCGAGAACTACCGATTCTACTCCTATGGTGATGCCATGGTGATCGTGTGAGCCGGTCAGCTGCTTCGTTCTCCTTCGAACTGGCCGGTGAAGAGGGCCGGGCTCGGGCCGGGACCTTCCACACCCCCCATGGTCCGATCCTGACCCCGGTCTTCATGCCCGTGGGAACCCAGGCAACGGTAAAAACCCTGACGCCTGATGAGGTAGAAGCCATTGGAGCCAGTATGGTTCTGGCGAATACCTATCACCTCTTCCTCCGGCCGGGGCACGATCTGATCGAATCCCTGGGTGGCCTCCACGATTTCATGCGTTGGCCCGGGCCCATTCTCACCGACTCGGGTGGATTCCAGGTATTCTCCCTGGCCCGAATCAACCAGATCCGGGATGAGGGAGTGGTCTTCCAAAGCCACATCGATGGATCCAGGCATCTCTTCTCGCCGGAAGGGGTGATGGATGTTCAGAGAGCTTTGGGGGCCGACGTGGTCATGGCCTTCGACCAATGCCCCCCGGGGGGTGCCTCCCACATAGAAGTGCGTGAGGCCAATCAGAGGACTGTGCGTTGGTTGGAAAGGTGTCTGGACCGATTCCGCTCCACCCCGGACTCGTCCGGTCCCCGTCAGGCCCTATTCCCGGTCCTTCAGGGGAACGTTTACGACGATCTCCGCTTGGAGCAGGCCAGGGACGTAACGGCTATGGGAGATTGGCCTGGGCTGGGGATCGGCGGTCTCAGCGTCGGAGAGGCAAAGCCGGACATGTGGCGGACGGTGGAGCTCTTGGATGGGGTTCTCCCGACCCAACTCCCCCGCTACCTGATGGGGGTTGGGTATCCCAACGACCTCTTGAGGGCCGTGGCCCGAGGAGTGGACATGTTCGACTGTGTGGCGCCCACCCGAAACGCGCGACATGGCACGGCCTGGACGGCGGAGGAGGGTCAGGTGAACCTGAAGCACGCCAGGTTCAAGCGGGACACCCAACCGGTGGACCCGTCCTGCGACTGTTACACATGCTCCCGTTTCGACCGGGCCTATCTGCGCCATCTTTCCGTCGCAAGGGAGTGGCTCTCCCACCGACTCCTCACCCTCCACAATCTCCGGTTCCTCATCCGACTCGCCGAAGAGGCCCGGAGGCGAATTCAGGAGGGTTCCTTTTCTTCCTGGAGCCTCGAGTGGCTCGAGCGGTATGAGGGAACGGGCGCGGACCTCTAGCCAATCCACTGGAGACCCCGGGGGCGGGAGTCGGCCGGGAGCCATCCCCCACCGGCCAGGGGGTTTCCGTGCCCGGTGCTGGTGGATTCCCAGGGGGCGGGAACCCCGCTTCCTGGCCTGGAAATGCCCCTTTCTCAGGCCAGGGGGAATGTTAGGTTTATCAACAACCCGCTTATCGATTCAGGGACCCAATACGGTCTTCACGGAATGGAGAATGGCGTGATCCACGCGACCCTGGCCATCCTGGCGGCGCCCCGAGAAGGTGGGAACGCCACCATGATCTTCATGATGCAGATGCTGGCGATCTTCGCCATCTTCTACTTCCTGCTCATCCGGCCCCAACGGAAGGAGCAACAACGCCACCGTACCATGATCGCGGAGCTCAAGAAGGGCGATGAGGTGGTGACGAACGGAGGCATCATCGGGACGGTCATTCATGTTCAGGATGACAGGCTCACCATCAAGACCGATGAGAACACCCGACTGGTGGTGGAACGAGCCCGGATCGCCAGGGTGTCGACGGGTGACGCGTCGACGTCCCAACCCAGGAACTGACGCGATTTCGTAGGCGTGGTTCGGACCATGGCTCTTCGAGAGATTAAAATTCTGGGCGATCCGGTTCTCCGTGTTCCAGCCGAAGAGGTGTCGGAGTTCGACGGAGAGATCCAGGGGTTGGCCCGTGACATGCTCGACACTATGTACGGGGCCTCCGGAATCGGTTTGGCCGGACCCCAGATCGGGGTTTCCAAGCGCATCATCGTGGTGGATCTGGGCGAAGCCGACGAGGAAGAAAACGGGGCAGTTGCCCTGGTGAATCCCGAGGTGGTGGAGACGTCCCGGCAGACCGATAGGGCCCCGGAGGGGTGCCTCAGCATCCCCGGCATGGAGGAGGTGGTGGAACGGCCCGAGTCCGTGAAGGTGAAAGGGTTCACCCCCGCAGGAGAACCCGTCTCCATTGAAGCGGACGGCCTCTTCGCTCGTGCCCTCCAGCACGAGATCGATCACCTGGACGGAGTGTTGTTCATCGACCGCCTCAGCCCCTTGAAGCGCCGGCTGGCTCTGCGGAAGTGGCAGAAGAGCCGGGCAGAGGAGGGTACATGAGGGTGCTTTTCTGGGGAACCCCGATCTTCGCGCTTCCCTCGCTTTCGGCGTTGATCTACGAAGGCCACGACGTGGTGGGGATCGTAACCCAACCGGATCGGCCCAAAGGGCGGGGCCGCAAGGTGACCCCTTCCCCGGTCAAGGAACTCGCAACCGAGGAAGGGCTCCCCGTTCTGACTCCGGAGAAACCCAAAGGCCAAGAGTTCATCGAGGCGGTTCGGGCCCTGGATCCCGAGATCTCCATCGTGGTGGCGTACGGCCACATCCTCGGGTCCGAAATCCTCTCCCTCCCGGTCAGAGGATCCATCAACGTCCATGCCTCCCTTCTCCCTGAGTTGAGGGGGGCGGCCCCGGTGAACTGGGCGATCCTCAATGGGAAGGAGACCACCGGTGTAACCATCATGCGAATGGTGGATCAGATGGATGCTGGTCCCATCCTATTTCAGATCCCGGAGGATATCGCACCCGACGAGACCGCCACGGAGTTGGGTACCCGACTGTCGGAGGTGGGAGCGGAAGCCCTTGTGGAGGCCCTCGCCCTCATGGAGGACGGCGCCCTCGAAGAGGTGGATCAGGATGAGGGGGCCGCGACCTTTGCCCCCAAGGTCAACCGAGGATTGGCTCGCATCGATTGGGATAGGGGGGCCCATGAACTCGGTTGCCACATTCGGGGTCTGGATGCTGTTCCCGGTGCGTGGACGACTCTCCAGGGTGAGCCCATCAAGCTCTTCAAGGCGGCCCCCGAGGTCGAGAGAACCGTCGACGCTCGTCCGGGATCCATCCTCCAGGCCTCCCAGGAAAGCGGACTGGTCGTGGCCTGTGGCCAGGGCGCCCTTCGGGTCCAGGAAGTGCAACCGGCAGGAGCCAAGCGAATGGGGGTCGGGGCATGGCTCAGGGGGCATTCCATTTCACAGGACCTGAGCTTCGAGTGATTCCACCGCTCCATATCATCACGGACGATGCCATCCTGGCACGCCCTCGTTTCCTTGGCGTTGCCCGGGAGCTTCTCGAAGCAGGGGCTGGTGAGGTGGTAGTCCATCTGAGGGGTCCGCGGATGACCGGCCTCAGGATTTTCCAGTTGGCGCGGGCTCTGAAGCCGGCGGCCGACGCCGCAGGGGCCACCCTTCTAGTGAACGATCGTCTGGATGTGGCTCTCTCGCTGGGGTTGCACGGGGTCCACCTGGGACAGCGGTCTCTCCCCACCGATGTGGCCCGAGACCTTCTTGGGAAGGATCGTCTGCTGGGAGTTTCGGTACATAGCTTCCCGGAAGCGAAGGAGGGAACCAACGGGGGCGCCGACTTTCTGATTGTCGGAGCCCTCTTCCCCACTGATTCGCACCCTGATCTGGATCCAGTGGGTGTAGGACTTCTAGGGGAGCTCGAACCCCTCGCCCCTCCACCCCTGGTCGGTATCGGTGGGATATCCGCCGGGAAAGTCATGGAGGTGATGAGGCGGGGAGCCCAGGGGGTGGCGGTCCGGGGAGGTATCTGGGGGGCACCCAATCCAGTGGAAGCACTGAACGACTATCTGTGTGAGGTTCGCCGGGGAGGTCTGGGCTCCGATCGGAGCCAGGGAGTCGTAGGACAGAAAAAATCGCTGGGAGTCGATCATGGGTGAACCAAGGACCATCCAGGTGACCCTCAATGGGAAGAGCCGGGATGTGGAGCCGGGGCTGACGGTTACTGGTCTTCTGGAGGGTCTGGAGCTGAATCCCTCACTGGTGGTGGTGGAGAGAAACCGGGAGATCCTGGATCGCAACCGGTACGGCGACACGCCCGTGGAGCCAGGTGATACATTCGAGTTGGTTCATTTCGTCGGAGGAGGGTAGGACCGCGGAAGTTGGCTACCCTCCAAACCTAGAGTCGTGACCGGAAGAGTCCGAAGAGAAAAGCCATGCAGCTGAAAGACACGCCCTTCGTGATCGGTGACCGGACATTTGCGTCCAGGCTGATCGTCGGAACGGGAAAATACAAAGACAACCCGACCATGGTCGAGGCAATCCGGGCCACAGGGGCTGAGATGGTCACGGTGGCTGTACGCCGGATTGACCTGGATCGGACCAAAGAAGAGGGGATCTTGTACCATCTCGATCCGAAGGAATTCCTTCTTCTACCCAATACCGCAGGATGCTATTCAGCGGAGGATGCCATTCGCTACGCTCGGCTGGGGCGGGCCGCAGGGTTCACCGATTGGCTGAAGCTGGAAATCATCGGGGACGAAAAGACCCTGCTCCCGGACACCCGGGCCACCGTCGAAGCAGCAAAAACCCTGGTGGAAGAGGGGT
>CBDUAX010000013.1:0-22177 GCA_965365235.1 uncultured bacterium | reverse complement strand
CCCGGTTCGTTGAAGTGGATACGTACCGCTTCCGGGGACACTCGATGTCGGATCCGGTATCCGGTACCTACCGTTCCAAGGAAGAGGTGGCCCAGCGCTCGGAGCAGGAGGATCCCATAAAGATCCTTGTGGACCGTCTGATGGATGCCGACATGATATCGCAAGAAGCCCTGGAATCCATGGACAAAGAGGTCAGGGCTCGGGTGGCCGAAGCGGAAGCGTTTGCAGATAAAGCACCACTACCCGACGGACAAGAGCTTTACGCTCACGTCTATTCGGAGATCAATCAGAACGGCAGGCTCTTTTTTGATGGGAGAGACCGTTAGGGAGGAAGCCCCAATCCGGCGACCTCTCGGGCCCGGGTGGCTTTGCCGGGCCCCCCGAAGACGAGATGAACACATTCGATGGCTGAGATCACCTACCGAGAAGCGCTCAATCAGGCCCTAGCCGAGGAAATGGAACGGGACGATTCCGTATTTCTCCTGGGGGAAGAAGTCGCCGAATATGACGGGGCCTACAAGGTGTCCAAAGGCCTTCTGGACCAGTTCGGGGATTTGCGGGTGGTGGACAGTCCCATCAGCGAGCTCGGGTTCGCAGGTCTTGGCGTCGGAGCTGCCATGGTGGGCCTCCGGCCCATCATCGAATTCATGACCTTCAACTTCTCGATCCTGGCGCTGGACCAGGTCCTCCACTCGGCGGCGAAGATGCTCTATATGTCGGGTGGCCAGATCAATATCCCGATGGTCTTTCGAGGGCCGACAGGAGCGGCGCTCCAACTGGCTGCTCAGCACTCCCAGGCGTGTGAGACCTGGTACGTCCATGCCCCTGGGATCAAGGTGGTGACGCCCGCCACCCCTGCTGACGCAAAGGGACTCTTGAAGGCCTCGATCCGGGACAATGATCCGGTGGCCTTCATGGAGGGCGAGCTCCTGTACAACGTTCGGGGTGAGGTGCCCGAAGGGGAACACGTCATTCCCCTTGGAGTGGCGGACCTGAAGAGGGAGGGTGGGGATGTTTCCATCATCACCCATGGAAAGATGGTTCACCTCGCCCTTCAATCGGCCACCAAGCTTTCGAAAGATGGCATCGAGGCAGACGTGCTTGACCTTCGATCCCTTCGGCCCCTGGACGTCGAGGCCATCCTCACCACTGTGAGGAAGACGAACCGGGTGGTCTATTTGGAGGAAGGTTGGCCTTATGCCGGAATCGGCGCCCAGATAGCCGCCATGATCCAGGAGGAGGCGTTCGACGATCTGGATGCACCGATTCTCAGGGTCACGCAGGCTGATGTACCCATGCCGTATGCGAAGAACCTGGAGGTTCTGGCCAAACCCAGCGCCCAGCGTGTTTTGGACGCATGTAAAAAGGTCCTCTACCGGTAGGGATGTTCCATAGGATTCCGGCCACCCCCTTGTCCCAGGAGGCGGACCAGGGGCCAGGAGGCCGGAACGGAGCGAGAAACGACACCCCAACGGGTTTCCAAAGACATGGTGACGAAGGTTCACATGGAGGCCCTCTCCCCCACGATGGAGGAGGGGCAGTTGGTTCGGTGGCTCAAGGCTGAGGGTGACGCCGTTTCTGACGGTGACATCCTGGCGGAGATCGAAACCGACAAGGCTACGATGGAGCTCGTGGCCCGCGGAGGGGGAATCCTGCGAAAGGTCCTCCTCGAAGAGGGGGGTACCGCTCCGGTCGGGGCGGTGATTGGGGTCATTGCCGAGGTGGGGGACGATATCTCGGAGATTCATGGCGAGTCACCGGAGTCTGGGCCCGGGTCGGAAGCTGCCCCGGAGGCTCCTCCCTCCCAGGACCAGAGCGCCCTTTCCGCCTCCGGTCCCCGAGAGGCTCCAATGCCGGCGGGAGCCTCCGAGCTCAACAACGGCAACCGAGGTCTCTGGTCCTGGAGTGGAGGGTGTAGGGGGAAGGGACTTTGGTGGACGAGTCAAGGCCTCTCCAGTGGCCAAACGAATGGCCAAGGACGCCGCGCTCGATCTGGGACGGCTCCAGGGTTCGGGACCGGGCGGGCGAATCATCAAACGAGATGTGGAAGCCGCCCAGGCAGGCGGGGCTGCCCTTTCCTCAGGGGCGCCAGAACCGTCGAGGCCTCGGACCCACGGGGGTTCAGGACTGGCCGGAGCCGAATTCGAAGACATCCCCCTTTCCCAGATGCGGAAGACCATCGCCAAACGGCTGGTTGAATCCATCGGTCCCGTGCCGCACTTCTTCCTCCGGATCTCGGTGGACATGAGCCGTGTGATAGAGGCAAGGAAGAGGGTGAACGGTATCCTGGAGGCTGAGGGGGAGAGGGTCTCCATCAACGACTTCCTCTTGCGGGGGATTGCCCAGGCCCTCTACCGACATCCAGAGGTGAATGCGCACTGGCTGGGCGATTCTATCCGTCGGCACTTTCGGGTTCATCTTGGCGTGGCCGTGGCTGTGGAGGACGGGCTCATCACTCCTGTGATTCGGGACGCGAATCTGAAGGGATTGGCCGAGATCAGTCGGGAGGTCCGAGAGCTTGCCGCTCGGGGGCGGGAGAAGCGACTCCAGCCCGACGAGTACACCGGCTCGACTTTTTCGGTGTCGAATCTCGGCATGTTTGGGATCCATGAGTTCACCGGTGTCATCAACCCTCCAGAGGCGGGAATCTTGGCAGTGGGTGGCATAGAAGAGACTCCGGTAGTGACGGAGGGAGAAATTCACGTCAAACCTGTGATGAAGGTGACAATGAGCTGTGATCACCGGGTCATCGATGGAGCTACAGGCGCGCAGTTCCTCCAGACCCTGAAAGGGATGTTGGAGGAACCTGCCGCCATTCTGATCTAGGGATCCGGGGGCGGACTACCCCGCAGTGGCGGAGTCTTCCGCCGTTTCCCAGCGGAGCAGATAGTCAGCTCAGTCCTTATGGGTAGGATGGGTAGTGTCAGGATGTCCACTTCACGCGAAGGAGGGATCGATGAAGTGCAACATGGGAACCGGAGACCGGCTTTTCCGGGGATTCGTGGGAATCGCGGTAATCGCCGCCGGCCTGTTCTTTGGGAGCTGGTGGGGCCTCCTTGGCCTGGTCTTCTTGGGGACGGCCTTGGTGAAGTGGTGCCCGGCCTATGTTCCCTTCGGGATCAACACCGCCAGGAAGACCGAGTAGGGCCTACCGCCCGCAGGAGAATTGCCAAAGGCGGAGGTGGGCCGCCCTCCCTTTATTGAAACGGGAAAAAGGAAAGCCTCGGGAGTGGTGGAGATCGATCCAAAGCTGATCTTTCCTCCCGAGGACTTTCACTGTGCATAGGCAGAACCGGTAGTCCCTCGGTGGATGGATTCAGAACCCACCTCCTCCACCCCCGCCAAATCCGCCACCGCTAAACCCCCCTCCACCGCTGAATCCACCGCCACTGAATCCGGAGCCCCCGGTGCTCCGAGGTTGAGAGGCCATGACCGTGGCCGCGCTGGATGTCATGGCGGAGAGATCATTGACGAAGATTCCGGTATGAAACGCATGCGGGTGTCGCCCAACGTACCACTGGGGCGGCTCTTTGTTGATGTCCTCGAAGGCTTTGGCCCATTTCGATTCCACGCCCAGGGCCATGGCAAAGGGAAGGAAACGTTCAAACATCTCCGGCGATGTCACCATCCGTTTGAACCGGTCTGATTCGACCCGATCCAGAAACTCCTGGAAGCCGAGAATTCCCTCCAGGACTCTCGTTCCTCTCACCGTTCGAGCCGGCATGAAGATGCCGAACCCAAGAATGGGCAGGGCGAACAAAACACCAGCCAGAGCTGCAGACACGGGGGAGGTGCTGAAGATCTCGGCCAGAAGGAGGAAACCTGGAATACAGAGGCCCAACGATACGACACCAATTGCGATGAACGCCCCAAGGACCTTGTCGGGACGGTGCCGGTAGTACCCCGCCGCCTTCAAACCTTGAAAGAGGTCGGTTCGGATTTCGGAAAGGGTCTGGTAGAACTCATTCTTGAGGTCGGAAAGAAGGACGGAGCTTTCTGTGCTGAAGCCGGAGAAGATTCCGGCCAAGAGTTTTCTTTCATGGGTTTTCAGGTCAGCCCAATCCGTCTGGTCCTTGAGCAGGACGAACCGATAGTCCGTGTTCTTTGTCAGCCCAAAAAGCCCATCCTTCTCGATCTCCTCGATCCTCAGGAACCCGCGCACAGCCAGGTGTACCAGGAGAGCCGTGATATCGCGGGTGTCTGGCCGATTATCCACCAACGTACCCACTTCCCCGGGCGTCAGGTCCTCCGGCGGTTCGTACTGGGGCACGATGCTCCGCCTCTCTGGGTCTCTACCCCAGGTCTTCCAGACCTGAAGCATGACGGCGAAGCTCAGCAGGGGAAGGAAGAGGAGCCAGTTGGATCTCAGGAAGAGACTGAATTTCTCCCAAGCGCTGGGTCGCGCTACGATTCCGGGGTCCCATCCAACCACCACCGTCAGACCTTCGCGGAAGTTGAGACCACGGGAGGTCTCAAAATAGAATCCCTGTTCTAGTTCTTCGATCGTGGCGTCCTGAGCGGTGGATCCGTACGCTCCGGTGAATGCGGTGGCTCTCAAGCCTGTCACTCCGGCAGGCAGCTCCACCAGGGCCGAAGCACCCTGTATGGGGACATCCCACTCGGTGCCGGTCACGCTCCAATAGAGCTCGTCGTGCTCTTCGAAGAACCTCAACGCGTTTGGGACGGAGTAGCGGACGGAGATCGTTCGGGTAACGTCGTGGGCTCCGGGCACCCAGATCTTCAACTTCCGGTAGGTCCCCTCACGACTGACGTCCACCTCGAGATCCTGTCCGGATTCATCCGTCACGGACCGGAGGTCGAGGAAGAGGCGATAGCTGAAGTTTTGCGGAGTTCGGTATTCCACCGGAATCGTCCGGTAGAGGCCGTTCCAGCTCCCATTGAAGCGAACCTGGATTACTTCGAGAACCTCCAGATCTCCGTTCTCGCGAATTTCGATGGAGGCGTTGAAGGACAGGATCTCCAGGCTTCTCTGCCCTTGAACCGGGCCGGGAAGAAGGCCGAGGCCGAGGATCAGGAGAAGGAAGCCAGTGAGCCGGGGGGCCGACCAGATACTGTTCACCCTCCGAAATCCACCTTCGGCACCTCCCTCTCGATCTCGTCGATCTCGAAGAACTCCTTCTGGGTGAAGCGGAAAGCTTGGGCAATGATGTTGGACGGGACCTGAGCGATCTTAGTGTTGAAGTCCCGGACCACCGCATTGTAGTATCTGCGTGACTGCTGAATCCCGTCTTCCACCTCTTGCAGGGATTCCTGCAGGTCACGAAAGCCCCCGGCCGCCTGAAGGTCCGGATAGGCCTCGGAGAGGGCAAAGATGGACTTCAGGGCCCCTGTCAGCATGTTCTCAGCCTGCCCCTGGGCCGCCGGACCCTGGGCGGACATGGCCGCGTTCCTTGCTTCGACAACCCTCTCCAGGGTTTCCTTCTCATGGGCGGCGTACCCCTTCACCGTTTCTACGAGATTCGGAATCAGGTCATGGCGACGTTTCAGGTTGACGTCGATGTCGGCCCATGCCGCATCACACTGTTCTCTCAGCTTCACCAATGAGTTGTAGATGGACACGGCCACCACGAGGACGACCACGAGGATGAGAAGCCACAACATGAAGAGTCTCCAATCGTTTGAGTGTGCCGGGGTACCTAGAACCACGGCTTCCGCGCTTCAGAGCATCGGAGCTGGCCGTTTGGGAGAGTGACGCAAGAATGATAGGCCGAAGAAGAGCTTCACCGCAAAGGAAATCCTCTCTCTCACCGGGCTTTACCTCGCCCTACCGCTGCTTCTACCTTTTCCCCTCTGGAAGGGATCTTTTGGTTTGCCATCCCCTCCGGGAGTCCGATCCTTGTCTACTCCACGGGAACCAAGAGGTGAACGGTGGCCGGTAACGGAAACAGCTTCGATCTGATCATCATCGGGAGTGGTCCCGGTGGCTACGTCGCCGCCATTCGGGCCACTCAACTCGGGCTCAAGGTGGCGTGTGTGGAGGCGGACAAGTTGGGGGGTGTTTGTCTGAATGTAGGCTGTATTCCCACAAAAGCACTCCTCTCCAGCGCTTCATTTGTTCGAGAGACGAAGGTTGCCGAGGGTCATGGGGTCACCATGGACGGTCTGAACATCGCCCTGGGACCGGCCCAAGCCCGGAGTCGGAAGGTGGCCGACCAGTTGAACAAAGGCGTCGGCCACCTCTTCAAGAAGAACAGTGTGACACACCTCGAGGGTTGGGGACGCCTGGCTGGTGCTGGGATTGTGGAGGTGAAAGCTGCTGACGGGACTAAAGCCCGGTATCAGGCGGCCAATGTGATCATCGCTACCGGCTCCCGGCCTCGAGATCTACCCATGTTGAAGATCGACGAGGACCGGATCTGGTCTTCAACCGGCGCCCTCTTCCAGACGGACGCGCCCGCCTCGCTGGCAGACGCGGCGCCGAGCGAAAAGCTGGGCGTGGCGGTGGTAGGGGCCGGGGCGGTGGGGATGGAGTTCGCTGACATCTACAACGCATATGGAACCGAGGTCCACGTCATTGAGATGCTGGACCGGGTTCTACCCCTGGAAGACAAGGAGTGCTCGGCGGCGGTGGCGAGGAGCTACAAGAAACGGAAAATGAAGATCCGTACCGCCACCACCGTTCAGGCCTCTGAGATTCTCGATTCAGGAGTCCGGCTGACTCTCACCGACAAGGATGGGAAAGAGGAAGTATTGGAGGTAGAGCGGGTCCTGTCGGCGGTAGGGCGGGTTCCGAATACCGAGGATCTGGGCCTCGAAGCTGCAGGGGTAGAGCTGACGGACCGGGGCGGATTCATCGAAGTGGATGAGCAGTTGAGGACTAAAGCCAAGGGTGTATTCGCTATCGGGGATGTTGCAGGTCCCCCCCTTTTGGCACACAAGGCTTCCCACGAAGGCATCGTTTGCGTGGAGCACATTGCCGGTCAGGGCCACGGCACCGTGGACTACTCGAATATCCCGAACTGTACTTATGCACACCCGGAGGTCGCCTCGGTGGGGCTCACCGAAGCCCAGGCCCTGGAAGCCGGACACGAGATCGAAGTCGGGAAGTTCCCCTGGGTGGGAATCGGTCGGGCGGTGGCGGCCGGCGACACCGAAGGGTTCATCAAGGTGATCAGGGACAAGCAGTATTCCGAGATCCTTGGGGCTCATATCGTTGGTCCCCACGCTACCGAACTCATCGCAGAGTTTGTTGTGGGGCGGCACCTGGAGGCCACGGTGGAGGAGATGGAGAAGGCCATGCATCCACATCCCACCCTTTCCGAGGGTGTGGCGGAAGGTGCGCTAGCAGCTTTGGGGAGAGCAATCCACATCTGAACCCTCTGCGAGGCTCGGGGCCCCGCGGGGAATTGGCCAGAGAGAAAAGAGAAGTCCGGGTGGTTGATCCGCTCGGGCTTCTCGGATTTTGGAAGAACCGTAGCCGGGTTTGATTTCAACGGTACGGGAACCGTGGTGGGATCTTGGGGTTCTTGGTTTCTAGGTTCTTGCCTTTGTGTCCTTCTTGGAGCTCTGCCAGTGAGTCAAGGAATGGTAGCGGGAAAATGGGCTGACGACCCGGCACCGAGAGACTGGTCAGATGATGAGGAGCAGGCCCTGCGTTTGTGGATCGCCCTCGCCAGGTGTTATGTGACATTCTCGAGAGCGGTGGCGTGTAAGGTGGCCGAGTATGACCTGACCGCTCCCCAGTTCGGCGTCCTGGAGGCCCTCCTTCACCTGGGTCCTCTCTCTCTTGGAGAGTTGGCCGAGAAGCTCCTGGTGACCGGCGGGAACGTCACCTACGTCATGGATCGCCTCGAGGCTCAGGGTCTCGTGGTTCGGGAAAGGTCCGGTGACGACCGACGGGTGGTCCGGGCTCACCTTACCTCAAAGGGGCGAGACACCATCGCCGGGGTATTTCCAGGACACGTAGGATTCGTCAATGGGCTCGTCGACGGGTTGGATCCGGAGGAGAGACAGAATCTGCGAGAGCTCTTGAAGAAGCTCGGGAGGGGGATCGCAAACGGTCCGGAGGGAACGAGCTGCTAGCGCCAGGAACCGCCACACGCATTCCGTGGCGTGGCCCTTCCTCCTGCTTCCCAATTCTCTCCCGCTACTGATCGTCCACCGGTAGCACCTCCCCCTCCGGGGGCTCCACCCCCCGGATCTTCAAGACTCTGATCAGGGCCTCTCCGATCTTGTTGTTCGGCGTGGATGCACCGGCCGTGAGACCGAGCTGGAAGGGCCCTTCAGGAAGCCAATCCAACACCTCCACCTCCTTCGTGTCGGGGTCCAGCTCGGGCTTGTGTCGAATGCTGCCGGTTTCCACATCGATGCAAGAAGCGCTTTGTACGTGGTAGGTCGTCGTATGCTCCCGGCACATATGAGCCAGGTGGTTGGTGTTGGACGAGTTGTAGCCACCTATGACCAGCATTACCTCCGGAGGAGTCTTCATCATCTCTACTACCGCGTCCTGACGCTCCTGTGTGGCCGAGCAGATGGTTCCAAAGGACCGGTAGTGCTCCTCTGCATGCTCTTCTCCGTACGCCTCCACGAAGGCCGCCCGGATCTGAGCGCCGATAGCCAGTGATTCATTGGCCAGCATGGTGGTTTGGTTTGCCACACCGATCTTGTCCAGGTCCCGATCCGGGTCGAAGCCGTCGGTAGCCTTGTTCTTGAAATGTTGGAAAAACGCGTCCCGGGACATGTGCCCGGGGCGCCTGGCGATGTAATCACAAACCAGCTTTGCCTCCGCCATGTCTCGTACGATCAGGTATCTGCCACCAGGGTGTTTGTTCACCTGGGATGCAGTGGCTCTGGACTCCTCGTGCGTGTATTTCCCGTGGATGACGGCCGTGAATCCATCCTTGGCGTAGGATTCTACCCTCTTCCAAACCACCAGGACGGATCCACAGGTCGTATCCACCAGGACGCACCCGATCTGCTTCAAGCGGGTGAAGTCGTTCAGCGTGACGCCAAAAGCCGGGATGATTACCACATCCTCTTCCGTCACTCCATCAAAAGAAAAGTGGGCATCTGTTTCAGGGTAGATGAACTCGATCCCCATCTCCTTCATCCGGTGGTTCACATGGGGATTGTGGATGATCTCTCCAACCAGGAAGATCTTTTTGTCTGGGAACTTGATTCGGGTCTCGTAGGCGTAGTCCACGGCCCGGTCCACCCCGTAGCAGAACCCGAATTCCTTGGCCAACCGCACGGTGATGTCGCCGTAGGTCTCGGTGTAGCCTCGGGACCGAATCCGCTCCAGCAAGCCAGACTGATATTCGGAATCGATGAGAGGCTTGACTTCGGCCTTTAGCCCCAGGCCGCTTCGGAAATAGGTCTTTTCCATGGTGTTCCATTCTTTTCGGACTGCAGGCGAAGGAGAAACGGCAAAATCGAAACCGTTCTTCCCGCAGTGACTAACCGAGACCCCTCGAAGGATACCAGGTTCCCCTCTTTGGCGTCCAAAACCGTGGAAACCGGATCGATGGATTTGCCATCGGGTAGAAAGCCTCATGACTCTTCTGTCACGGTTGGTTTTGTTGTTTGTGGGGGTTCCTCTCCTGGAGTTGTTCATCCTGATCCAGATGGGGCGTCTGATCGGACTTCTCCCCACTATCGTTCTGGTGATTGTCACGGGCTTGGCCGGTGCGACGCTGGCACGCCTGGAAGGATTGCGGACGTTGTGGAATATCCGGGGTGAGCTGGCCAGGGGACGGCTTCCCGGTAACGCCCTTTTCGATGGCCTGGGCATCCTGGTGGGTGGGGCGCTCCTTCTTACACCCGGGATTCTGACAGATCTGCTGGGGTTCTCTTTTCTCTTCCCTCCAACCAGAACCCTCCTCCTGAGACAGCTCCGAAGCCGCATGGAAAAAGGGATGCTCTCCGGTGCCATCCGGGTCACCCATTTCTCGGGGTTCGGGGCTCCTGAGGGGTTCGACTCTACCATGGACACAGCGGAGCCCCAGAGCTGGCCTACGGGCTCGGTCTTGAACGGACCGACTGCGACCAACGGCGAAATCATCGTCGAGGCGAGGGAGCCCAAAGAGTCCTGAGGCTCTGAGTCCGGTCCTGAATCCCTCCCCAAGCCGCCTCCAGGGAGGGTAGGCTTCGGCTTGAGGTTCCCCAGGGAATCCGCAATACCGCTGGATTCCCCGTGGATTTCCATCTACCTTCTTCGGCCCATCAAATCGTGAACCGAAGAAAGGCCTCGATCCCGCCATGTCTGATCGCGTCGTGTTTTTGGAACGTCTCCTGAATGCCGCCGGGCCTTCCGGCTTCGAGGTCGCGCCTGCCCGAGTGTGGCGGGAGGAGGCGGAGGGGTTTTCCGATGAGGTTTGGACCGACGTATCCGGAAACACCATCGCGGCAATCCAGGGGTCTGGGGCTCCCAGGGTGATGCTGGCCGGTCACATCGATGAGATAGGGCTTCAGATCACATACGTTGACGATGACGGTTTCCTCTTTTTCGACGAGATCGGCGGTTGGGACAGTCAGGTTCTGGTGGGCCAGAGGGTCCGGGTTCTGGGAAGCAACGGTCCGGTGCCAGGGGTGATCGGGAAGAAACCCATTCACCTCATGAAGAAGACCGAACGGGAGAAGGCCTCCGAGACCAAGGAGCTTTGGGTGGATTTGGGTGCTGGAACCCGGGAGGAGGTCGCAGAGCTCGGGGTTAGAATCGGGGACCCCATGGTTCTGGACGCCGGAATGGTGCGACTCGCCGGTGACCGCATCGCGAGTCGTGCCGTGGACAATCGCATCGGTGCATATGTCGTGCTGGAGGCTCTTCGCCTCCTCTCGGCAGACCCGCCTGCGGCGGCGACCTTTGCCGTTGCGACAGTCCAGGAAGAGATCGCCTACTCAGGCGGAGGCGCCCGGGCCAGTGCCTTTGCCCTGGAACCTGACGTGGCGTTGGTGGTGGACGTGACCTTCAGTACCGATGTTCCGGATGTCGAGAAGAAAGAGTTGGGTGAGCACACCATCGGTGGAGGCCCGGTCCTGAGTCGAGGCTCCGCAAGCCACCCGGTGGTGTTCGATCGCCTGGTGGACGCGGCCGAATCGGAGAAGATCTCCTTCACATGTCAGGCGGCTCCCCGGTCCACCAGGACCGATGCTGACGGTATTCATCTCGTTCGTTTCGGCGTACCCACCGGCCTGGTTTCAGTCCCGAATCGTTATATGCATTCCCCCAACGAACTGGTGAGTTTGAGGGATCTGGACCGGACAGCCCGCTTGCTGGCGGCTTTCGTCAGGCGCCTTGAACCAGATTCGGACTTCAGGCCCCGGTGAAGACCCGTTGCTGGGACGGAAAATACGCGATGGGGTCACAAAGGGCGGGCTGTATTCGTCTGCAGAGGGGCAAGGGCTCTTTTTCGGTGCTCCTGAACTGAGCCTTGGAGGGACGGTCAACCTCGGGGCGGGCCTTTGAGCCTTCGGAGGCTGGTCTGCCTCGTGACAGGCCTTGATTAGGAGGCAGGACTTGTATTAGTTGAAGTGCTCTGCCTTCGGCGGAGAAGAGGGCGACAGGCCACCAAAGGAAAAACGGGCATGATTGATACGACCGAGTTGGTGAAGGAAATCCAGGAGATGCGGGAGGACGGTTTCCTCTCGGACGCATTGGTTCGCTTCGCTGTAAGGACCCTTCAGGAGGGGGACGAGCGATTCGACTGGGTGGGTGCGTACTTCTTCAATGAGAAGGACAACGAGCTTTGGCTGCACAACTACCTCGGACCACGGACTGAGGTCGCAAAGATTCAGCCTGGTGAAGGAGTGGCCGGGGCGGCCGCAGCCGAGAAGGCAAATAAGAACGTTGAGCACATCGAGGAGATTGAGGACTATGAGCCCCCGGGCCCCAATACCGCCTCTGAGTTGGCCGTGGTCATTCGGGCTGGCGACGACCTCTTCGGAGTTCTGGACCTGAGCTCCATGGAACCGGAGGCGTTCACCGGGGAGGACGAGGCGGCCATCAATCTGGTGGCGGAGAAGTTGGCCGAGCAGTTCATGGCCGAACGGCGCTGAGAGTCTCTTTCTCCCAAAGGAAGAGGACGACCCGCCTCACCGAGGTATCCAGCACGTGTCCGATACCCTCGCCCCCAGGGTCGTAAAAGCCGGAAACCGCGGGCCGTTCACCCTAGATGGGACCAGGTCCTTCCTGGTAGGGAAAGACACGGCAGTGGTGATCGATCCGGGTCCGGACGTGGAGGAACACGTTCGGGCCCTTTGTCTTGCCCTGACCCCGAACCGTGACCTAAAGATCCTCGTCACACATGGGCACTCCGACCACGCCGGAGCCGCTTCAGCTCTCTCCGAGCTTCTGGCAGCCCCGCTTCTCGGCCCCCCATCCGTGAATGGCTGGGAGCTTTCCGAGGGAGATCGGATCCCCACCGATGAGGGGCACCTCGTCACAATCACCATTCCCGGTCACACCCGAGATCATCTGGGGTTCTTCTGGCCGGAGGCCTCGGCCTTCTTCGCCGGAGATCTGGTTCTGGGGCGGGGAACCACCACCTGGTTGGGCGAATACCCCGGTTGCGTTGCCGACTATCTGGTCTCACTGAACCGGGTTCTGGAGTTGGAGCCGCGGATCATCTATCCGGCGCACGGGCCTCCAATAAAGGCCCCAGCGAAGACCCTGGAGGCGTTCCGCAACCATCGACTGGGACGGCTGGAACAACTCCAGGAGGTCTTGCGGTCCCATCCGAGGGCCTCAGTGGAGGAGATGGTGCGCCAGGTCTATGGAGCCGAAGTCCCTGATCGCCTCATCAATGCCGCCCGGTCCAGTATCGAGGTCATGCTTTTTCACCTAGAGGTTGGCTGAACGAAACACCCGTCCAGGTTGCTGCTTTCAGGACCTCCGTGGTATCCTGCCTGCGGAAAGAACCCCATCACTTCCTTCCCGGGAAGCCGGTGCCGAAACCCATCGCCGCATCCGTGCTGGATGGTCTTAGATCCGTCGTAGGATCTGACTGGGTATTCACCGACCCAGACAGACTCATTGTGTACGAGACGGATGCGCTGGCCTCGGACCCATACCCGCCCCAGGCAGTGGTCCTTCCCACCAGCACCGAAGAAGTGTGCGAGGTCCTCCAGATCCTGCATCGGGGAAAAATCCCCATGATCCCGAGGGGCTCAGGAACCGGCCTTTCTGGCGGGGCCCTGGCCCTTCGGGGGGGGGTGGTCGTGGGAACCAAACGGATGACGCGGATTCTCGAGGTGGACGCAGAGAACCGGAGAGCGCTTCTCCAGTGTGGGGTCCTGAATTCCACCCTATCCGCTGCTGTGGCTCCCTATGGCCTGCACTATGCCCCGGACCCCTCCTCCCAGACAGCATGCACCCTCGGTGGGAACGTGGCGGAAAATTCCGGAGGGCCGCATTGCCTGAAGTACGGGGTCACGAGCCGATACATCACCGGTCTTCGAGTGGTGCTCCCGGAAGGTGAGGCGGTGTGGTTGGGCGGTCGGGGCCGGGAGGAGACGAGCCTGGATCTGGTAGGCCTCTTCGTTGGCTCGGAGGGGTGTTTTGGGCTGGCCACGGAGATCGAGGTCGCCCTGACCCCACTCCCAGAGGGGGTAAAGACCATTCTCGCCATCTTCGAAAGTGTTGAGGATGCTGGTCGAGCGGTAACAGCCATCATCTCCGAAGGTTTGCTTCCGGCTGCCCTGGAGATCGTGGATCAAAACACCATCAGGGCTGTGGAGGCTTCCATCTTTGCAGCCGGGTACCCCACGGACGCAGGGGCGGCTTTGGTGGTCGAGTTCGATGGTCTGGAGGTAGGTCTGGAAGGAGAAGTGGCGAAAGCCACTCGGTGTTGTCTCACCGCAGCGGCCCGGGAGGTTCGCGAGGCTTCGGGGGCCGCAGAGCGGGAGGCTCTCTGGAAGGGAAGGAAGAAGGCCTTCGGAGCCATGGGCCGGGTGGCCCCGGATCTTCTGGTTCAGGACGCGACGGTGCCGCGAACCCGCCTTCCGGAGGTACTGAAGCAGATCCGCGAGATCGGCGACCGGTATCGACTGAAGGTCGCAAACGTCTTCCACGCCGGAGACGGCAATCTACACCCCAACGTGGTCTACGATCGCCGAGATGCTGACGAGTCCCGGCGGGTGGCGAAAGCATCCAGGGAGATCATGGCAGCATGTGTGGAGGCCGGGGGGACCATCACCGGGGAGCATGGTGTGGGGTCGGACAAGCGAAAATACATGCCTCTGGTCTTCTCTCCCCTGGAGCTGGATGTTTTGGAAGGGGTCAGGAGGGTTTTCGATCCCCAGGGGACGTGCAACCCCGGGAAGGTGATCCCCGATCCACCCGTCTCGGATGATGGGGGAGCAAAGGGATGACCACGGGTCTTCGATCTGAACTGGAGGCGATCCTCTCCCCCGACTGCTTTCCATCATCCCCGATCCCAGACTCCTGGGTTGGGGAGGGGTCGGCGGTCCCAGTCCTGGTGGCGCCGGCTTCGGACGCCCAGATGGCCGAAGTCTTGGCCCGGGCAAGTCAGGAGGGTTGGCGGGTTCGGCCGGCCGGCCTCTGTAGCCTGCCCCTCGGTGCGGTCGAGTCCTCCGCGGACATCATCCTGAGCACGCGGAATCTGAAGGCCATGGTCAGCTATGAGCCTGCCGATCTGACCTTTACGGCGCAGGCAGGGCTGCCCTGGACGGATTTACAACGGGCCACGGGAGAAAACGGTCAGTGGCTCCCTCTTGACCCGCCGGGGGTCCGTTCCGGGACCCTCGGGGGGGTTGTAGCCACAGGCCTCTCCGGCCCGCTTCACCAGTCTTTCGGAGCCCCGAAAGACCATGTCCTGGGACTGACCCTGGTGTCCGGGGACGGGAGGATACTGAACTGGGGTGGGCGGGTCGTGAAGAACGTTGCCGGGTTCGATATCACTCGGTTGACTGTGGGGAGTTGGGGGTCCCTGGGTGTCGTGGCTGCGGTTTCAGCACGTCTTTTCCCTCTGGCCCAATCTGATCTGACAATCGTGCTTTCCGGTCCCAGCGCCGAACACCTGCTCCCCATTGCCCAATCCATGGCCCTCTCCACGATCCCGCTGGTGGCGGTGGAGCTCCTCGATCCTATCCAACTTCCACCCTCCGGGACGGAGGCAGGCGCGGCCGAGAAAGAGCGAGCCGGGCTGGCGCTGAGGTTCCTGGCTTCCGAGGTCCAGGCCAGGGAGGTGGAGGAACGGATCCTAAAAGAGGTGGCCTTGGAAGCGGTGGGTCGAAAAGGGTCGGTTTTTTCTTTGTGGAATGCAGAGAGCGGGGCGTTTCACCAGGCACTCGAGGGTTGGGAGGCAGGCGCAGAGCTAAGGATCCGGATGAGCCTCCTCCCCTCCCGAATGGACACGCTGCTGTCGGAGGCAAGAACCTTGGGTGAGGGGATTCTGACCCGGCCGAGGGTGTCGGCGCATGTGGGTTGGGGTGTGCTTCGGGTCTCCTTTTCGGAGGCTCCCGGGACAGAGGAAGCCGTCTCGGAGCTAGTGGACCGTCTCCGTTCCCTCAGGGCCAGTCTGACGAGTGCAGGTGGGGCTTTGGAGGTAAGCCGTGGCCCGAAGGCTCTCCATGAGAGGTTGGGACCTCCTGGGCTCGACCACGCAGTGGCAAGGCTGATCCGGGGTTTGAGGGCCGAATTCGATCCAGCCGGGATCTTGTCCCCTGGCCGGCCGGTAGGGGTCCACCCGTGACCGAGCTCTTCTCCTCCCCCGACTGGGCGGCGCCGGACCCGGATCCTCAGGTCATCCGAGTCGTTCGACCCACCGATGGCTCTCTGGTGGGTGAGTTGGCGGTTACGCCATCTCAGGATATCCCTCTTCGGGTGGCCCGAGTCCGGTCGATCCAGGAGGGCTGGGCTTCCCTGGGACCGAGAGATCGGGCTCGTCGTCTACGCCGCCTCCTCGATGCCATCGGGTCCAGGGCCCGAGAGATCGAGGAGACGATCTCATCCGAAACGGGGAAGCCTCGGGCCGAGGCGCTGGTGGAGATCATTTCCGTCCTGGACCTACTGCGATTTTATCTAAGAACGGCCCCGAAATTCCTGGCTTCGAGGAAGGTCGAAGTGGGTTGGCTGCTCTGGAAACAGGCCTTCCTGGTCCGGGAGCCCCTGGGTGTGGTTGGCGTGATCTCCCCATGGAACTACCCCTTCCTTCTTTCCATGACCCCGGTGTTGACGGCGTTGTTCGGGGGAAATGGTGTGGTTCTGAAGCCGTCTGAGTTCACCCCCTACTCAGGGCTGCTTGCAGAGGAGCTGGCCAGAGAGGCTGGGCTACCGGAAGGCCTGGTTCAGGTCGTTGTAGGGACGGGGGTAACCGGGGAGGCACTGGTTCGAGGTGGGGTGGACAAAGTGGTCTTCACGGGCGGGTCGGAGACTGGCCGGAGGGTCCTTGCAGTCGCTTCGGAGTCCCTTACGCCGGTGGTTCTGGAGCTCGGCGGAAAAGACGCCGCCATTGTCCTGGAAGATGCAGACCTTTCACGATCGGCCCGTGGGATTCTTTGGGGGGCCTTCCAGAACGCAGGCCAGGCCTGTATCGGTGTAGAGCGGGTTTTTGTGGTGGAAGAGGTATTCGATGTCTTTCTGGTCCGCCTTCTGGAGGAGGTGAAGCGCGTCAAGGCTGGCTCCACACCGGGGGTGGACGTGGGGCCGATGGTGGTGCAGCACCAACTCCAGCAGGTCGAAGACCACCTGGAGGACGCCATCTCGAGAGGGGGAAAGGTGGTTGTGGGGGGCCAAAGGGCAGACCCGGCATCCAATGTGTTCCAACCTACGATCCTCACAGATCTTCAGCCGGCTTCGGCCGTTCTCCACGAGGAAACCTTCGGACCCCTCCTTCCCGTGGTCAGGGTCAAAGACCAGGAAGAGGCCATTCAGCGGGCGAACGAGACCCTCTATGGGCTTTCGGCTAGCGTGTGGACCGGGGATAGGGCCCGGGGGCTGGAGGTCGCACGGCGCCTCCGGGTTGGTGGGGTGACGATCAACGACGTCTTGGTCCACTATGGCCTCCCGAGACTACCCATCGGAGGCTCGGGAGAAAGCGGGTTCGGGAGGACCCGGGGGTTGGAGGGCTTGGCCGAGCTTACTCAACCCCGGGGCACGGTAGTCGACCGCTTCGGGTTGAAGCGAGAGCCTTGGTGGTACCCCTATTCGAAAAAATCGGAGGTCCTCCTCTGGGCCACGCTCTTGTTCCGGTGGAGGGGGGGACCGAAGGGGTTGTTTTCGGGATTGGTGGCAATGGTGAGGGGGAGGCGGGGATGACCAAACTGCTCACTGAGCTTCTTCGACAGGAAGACAAGCTCCTTCACTGCGTAAGTTGTGGATTCTGCCTGCCAGCCTGTCCCACCTACTCCAGGCTGGGAGATGAAGCCGACTCCCCGCGGGGTCGCCTCCGATTCATGCGGGCCGTGGTCGAGGGCCGGTTGGCTCCGGACTCCTCCGCCTTCGCTCGACACCTGGACAGGTGTCTTGGCTGCCGTTCATGTGAATCGGTGTGTCCCTCAGGGGTGGAATACGGACACCTTCTGGAGGGGGCCAGGGAAGTGCTTGCGCAGGGGAACCGTGCGGGAGTTCTGGAACGAACTCTGTCGCGGATTCTGGCCACCCCGAGCTTCCTCAGGCCCAGCATGTTCCTCACCCGGATCCTCAGGGGAACGGGTTTCCCCCGGTTGGCCGCACAGAGACTCCCCAGAGATGGGATCTTGGGGCAGTTTCGCCTCGGCATGGGAATGGTGGCAGCGACTCGAAAGCCGGAGAGGTTGGGCACCCCTGTGGTCGGGAGGCGAAGAGTGGAGTCGCGAGCCGCAGGAGCCGGGGTATCCCAGGTGCCGAAAGGCGAAGGACGGCCTGGTGCCGGGACCGATCATGGGACGCTGGGATCCGGGACCAGCGTCGCGATCCTTCTGGGCTGTGTTCAGGAAGGATTGCTCAGCCGGATCAATCGGGCGACGGTCCGCGTCCTGAGCGTCAATGGGTTCAAGGTCAAAGCGGTTCCGGGCCAAGGGTGTTGTGGGGCCGTCCACGCTCATACCGGTGACCTGGAAGGAGCAAGGGCGTTGGCCCGGAAAAACATTGAAGCCTTCGAACGGTGCAGACCGGAGATTCTAGCCGTCAATGCGGCAGGGTGTGGGGCAGTGGTCAAGGACTACGGCCGCCTCCTGGCCGAGGACCCGGAGTACGCCGCGAGAGCAGCCTCCCTCTCCTCCAATACCCGAGATGTGACCGAGTTGCTCGGGAGGCCCGGGCTGATCAGGGGGGCCCCCGTCCCCCTGAGGGCTACCTACGATGCTCCCTGCCATCTACTCCATGCCCAGCGGATCTCTGATGAGCCGCTTTTCCTCCTCGGGTCCATTCCCGGTATTCACCTGGTCCCGTTGGAAAAAGCTGAAGAATGTTGCGGAGGGGCGGGAGTATATGGGATCACCCACCCTGGGCTGGGCGGTGCCATCGGGAATGACAAAGTCTCTGCGGTACTGGATACCGGAGCGGATGTGGTCGCCACCGGGAACCCCGGTTGTTTGATGCAGATCGGCGCCGGTCTCCAGATGGAGGGAAGAAGGGTAGATGTGGTCCACCCCGTCGAGCTCCTGGACGAGAGCTACCGGCGTGCCGGACGATACGGAGGAAAATAGGAGAGAAATGACGGAACTCGGCGAGAAGCTCCTGAAAGCAGCCGAAGATCTTCGTGAGGAGATGCTTTCCCTTCTCATGGAGTTGGCTGCTATGGAATCCCCCAGTGATGTGCCGGAAAGCCAGATACCGATCCAGGCTCGGCTTACAGGGGAGTTGGAGGAGCTGGGATTTCGGGTCAGGAAAATCTCCGGAAAGAAAACCGGGGGATCCCTCCTTGCTGTCCCCCACGACCGGGTCAGGGGACGCCCATGTCAGCTTCTTCTGGGCCACTGTGATACGGTCTGGTCCGTGGGTACGCTGGATACCATGCCGCTGGTTCAAGAGGGAAACCGCCTCATGGGCCCGGGTGTCTTTGACATGAAAGCGGGCCTGACCCAGATCATCGTGGCCCTGAGGATCCTCCGTAGCCTCGACCTGGAGCCGATCGTAACTCCGGTGATTCTCGTCAACTCGGATGAGGAGATCGGAAGCCCGGAGTCGGGCCGGACCATCCGCCGAGTTGCACGAAGGGTGAAGCGGGCCCTGATCCCGGAGCCGGGAATGGGTCCTGAGGGGAAGCTGAAGACCGTCCGCAAGGGATGGAGTCAGTTCCTGGTGAGGGTGACTGGGAAGGCAGCCCACGCTGGTTTGGATCCCCGAGGGGGCGCAAGCGCAATTCTGGAGCTCTCCCACCTCATTCAGAAACTCCACGGGATGACGGAGCTGGATGAGGGAATCACCGTGAACGTCGGTGTCATCTCCGGAGGTACTCGCACGAATGTCATCGCCGCGGAGGCAGTGGGAGAGGTGGATGTCCGTGTCCTCACCAATCAGCAGGCGTCGGAGTTGAGGGAGAAGGTTTTGAGCCTCCAGGCGACGGTGCCTGGGACAACGGTAGAGGTCCAGGAGCAAGGGGCTGTCCCTCCCCTGGAAGCCACCCCGCGGAACCGGGCCCTCTGGGCAGCCGCGCGGGAGGCGGGGGTGGAGCTGGGCCTGGCGCTCCAGGAAGAGACGGCCGGTGGTGGTTCGGATGGGAACACCACCAGCCAGTACACTGCTACCCTCGATGGGTTGGGCGCAGTGGGTGATGGCGCCCACGCGTCCCATGAGTTTCTCTACATCGACAAGCAGGTCGAACGGTGCGCCCTCTTAGCTCGCCTGCTTCTCCTGGACCCCTGACCCAACAGTTCGTGTCCTCAAACGCCAGGCTATCCGACCTCGTCATTCGACCGTTCAGGGAACCAGGGGAATACGAGGCGTGCACCAGGTTCCAGGAGGAGATCTGGGGCCAGGGATTCAATGAGCGGGTTTCCTCGGCAATCCTCATGGTGGCCAATCGGATCGGCGGCCTTTCCGCCGGCGCTTTCGACGCCCATGGAGTCCTCCAGGGGTTTGTGTTCGGCCTCACGGGGATCGAGGGTGGGGAGCTGGTCCACTGGTCTGACATGTTGGCGGTTCGCGAAGGCTACAGGGACCAGGGGCTTGGCACTCGCCTTAAACACTACCAGCGCGAGATCCTCCTTTCTCGGGGTGTCCGTCTCATGCGCTGGACCTTCGATCCGCTACAGAGTCGAAACGCCTACGTGAACCTGGAAAAGCTGGGGATCGTCACCAGCGAATATGTGCGGGACATGTATGGCGATACAGGATCTCCCCTCCACCGGGGGGTCGGAACTGATCGCCTGGTGGCGTTCTGGGAGATGGACTCACCCCGAGTTTCTGGACGGATTGAAGGCAAGAGCCCTCGGTCCGAGTGGGGGCTCGTTCAGGGCGCCCCCCAAATCGTCTCTTTCAGGAAGGTCGGTCCGTTCCCGGAACCGGAAGGTCCATTCCTCGACCTGGCTGGCCCGAATCTCCTCCTGAGCATCCCCGCCGACATCGACGAGATGGTGGAGTTGGACCCGGGGTTGGCCTTGGAGTGGCGGGAAGCGACCCGTGAGGGGTTTTTACACTATTTCCAGCGGGGGTACCAGGTGACCGGGATGGTTCCCAGAGAGGATGTCTCCTTTTACCTCCTCTCCCGATAAGATCCGGTTCCGTGCCTCCCTGGAGCCAAGGAAACCCGGCGTCCTGAATCTCCACCGTCCCACGAGAGGCTTCTAATGAAGATCCGTTCCGCAGAGTTGGTCGAGATCCACCTGAAGCTGAAGGAACGATTCGAGATATCCACCGGCGGGTGGGACCTGAGGCGGATCCTCCTTCTTCGAATGGAAAGCGAGGATGGGGAAGCCTGGTCGGAGTGTGTGGCGGCCGAGGCGCCCAATTACTCGTACGAAACCCCCGAGACAGCGTGGCATGTTCTCACAGACTACGTCTTGCCGGAGATTCTGGGGAAAGAGGTTGATCCTGAGGCCGGTGTTCTCGCTCCGGTATCCTGGATCCGAGGTCACCCCATGGCTATGGCTGCTGTTGAGATGGGCGCCTGGGGGTTGGAGGCTGTGGGCAAAGGCGTCTCTTTGAAGGCGCTGGTCGGAGGGGCGGCCGACGCGGTCCCGGTTGGGGTAAGCGTGGGTCTCCAGGGTACCGATGACGACTTATTGAGACAGGTTGAGACCCGCCTGGCCGCTGGGTACCGGAAGATCAAGCTGAAGATCAAACCCGGCAGGGACGTGGAGATGATCGGGAAGGTTCGGGAGCGATTCCCGGCGGTCCCCCTGATGGTCGATGCCAACTCGTCCTATACCCTTGCGGATACGTCGAGGTTGGCCGAGCTGGATTCACTGGACCTTTTGATGATCGAACAGCCGCTGGCGTACGATGACCTGCGAGAGCACGCTCTGCTGCAGGGGCAACTCGCCACGCCCATCTGCTTGGATGAGTCCATCGTGTCACCGGGGGATGCACGCTTGGCCCTGGAATTGGGAGCAGGGAAGATCATCAACATCAAACCGGGCCGAGTCGGCGGTTTCCGATCCTCTCTGATGATCCACGATCTTTGCGCCGAGGCAAACGTGCCGGTTTGGTGCGGGGGAATGCTGGAGGCCGGCATCGGAAGGGCCTACAACCTGGCATTGGCCAGTCTCCCGAATTTCACCCTGCCAGGGGATATCTCAGAGAGCCGGCGCTATTGGCAGGAGGATATCGTTCTGCCCGAGTTCGAAATGACTGATGGGATGATGCCTGTGCCGGATGGGGTTGGGATCGGAGTGGAGGTGCGGGTGGACCGAATCAGGGACCTTACGAAGCGCCGTTGGACCTCCTCGGTCTGACCGGAACCCCTCGGTCTACCGGCCGGGAACATGGAATGTCTCTGAGCGGGTCTGGAACTTCCGTGTGGGGAGCCCCAGCATCCGGACCAGAACCCTCCTGAAACCCCGAGCCAGGGCTCCTTCGACATCCTCCTCTCCCGATACCGCGGGGGCAAGCTCTCCCTGAAGCCAACGCTGAAGCTCTTCGAAGTCCGATAGGGACAGAGTCTCCATCTCTACGTCGGCTTCGTAGTAGAAGTGGCCCTCTTCCCGCGGCTGGATGGGAAGGTCCAGGGTGAGTTGAAGGATCTGCCGCGCCTCGTCCAGGGTGTTCACCTCGTAGATGACCCCTTCCTCGGTGCCTGTCTGGACCCGATACCGGCGGGTAAGAGGGTCGAATAGA
>CBDUAX010000012.1:0-23017 GCA_965365235.1 uncultured bacterium | reverse complement strand
GGACGAGTACAACGGAGCCTTCGCGGGTTGCCCTGATCCCATCGACTTCCGGGCCTTCACCCTCGTGAATCTCTACGAGGACAAGAACGCCTACTACATCGAGTCCGAATGGAAGCGGACGGCGCGACCCAGGAGCAGAACCACTCTCGGGCAGGTCGTGACCACACTGGAGGATGTCAACCACAAAGAAATCGTTCTTGGAACCAAGGGCCGCTCAGGCGGGCAGCGGGATGTATGGCTAACACTTTTCGGCCCGGTTGGAGATGACGGATATCCCCGTCACGTATGGGACAAGAAGACCGGCGAGATCGATCCGGAGGTCGCCGAGTATATGCGCGAGAACTGGGACCTCCGCTACATCCTGGAGCGGGACTGGGAGCACCTCGGCCCCAAGCTGGTCGGAAAGATCCATATCTACGTTGGGGAGATGGACAATTCCTACCTCAACAACGCGGTGTATCTGATGGAAGAATTCCTGGAGAGCACCACCAATCCCTATTATGACGGTGTGGTGGACTATGGACCCCGAGCCGGCCACTGTTGGAACGGGGATCACACCCGTCCCAACGCTTTATCCCGCCTGAGATATAACCAGATGTACGTTCCACGGATCCTCGAGAGGATTCGGGAGGGGGCTCCACCGGGTGCCGACACAACGAGCTGGAGGTATTGACCAGGCCGCGCTTTCTCTCTGGCTCGCCAAAAAAGCAGGAGGGATCATGAACAAGAGGACACCGTCGCGCTTTTCCGCCACCGGGGTTTCCATCTTGGTGGCCACCCTCCTCCTTCTCGGCTGTCAGGAGTCGGAAACTCCTGTCAGCCCACTCCAGTTTGGCATCTCCTTTCCCGAGGAGGTCGACGCCGAAGCCCTCGACGGCCGGATCCTCCTCCTGATCTCCAACCATGCCGAGCCCGAGCCCCGATTCCAGGTTCGCCAGCACCGGGCCCAATCACCCCCCCTCTTCGGGATCGATGTAAACGGTCTGGAGCCTGGGGAAGAAGCCATCATCGACGCTGAGGTGTTCGGGTACCCCCTCGAGAGTCTCTCAGAGATACCGGCAGGAGAGTACTGGGTGCAGGCGTTGCTCCACCGTTATGAGACCTTCCACCGTTCCGACGGACACGTCGTGAAGCTCCCCATGGACCGGGGGGAAGGGCAGAACTGGCAGATTGCTCCGGGGAACCTGTATAGCACCCCGGAGCGAGTTCGGATCGATCCTGCTGCAAACGAGGTAATCCATGTCTCTCTCGATCAGGAGATCCCGCCTCTGCCTCCCGCCCAGGACACAGAGTACATCAAGCATGTCCAGATCCAGAGCGACCTCCTGACCGAGTTCTGGGGCCGGCCCATGCACCTGGGGGCCATCGTCCTCCTCCCCTATGGGTATGAGGAGCATCCTGAGGCACGCTACCCCCTTATGATCAATCACGGACACTTCCAGCGGGAGATCCGTGGGTTCAGTGAGACGCCACCAGGCCCCGAGTTGACAGGAACGGAGCGGGAGCGAGCGGAGGCAGCCCACGATTTCTTCCAGGAGTGGACCGGACCGGACTTCCCCAGGATGCTCTATGTGGTCATCCAACATGCAAACCCCTATTTCGACGACTCCTATGCGGTCAATTCGGCGAACGTAGGCCCCTATGGCGACGCCATCACCTACGAGCTGATCCCTTACCTCGAAGACCAGTTCCGAGGGATCGGTGAAGGGTGGGCCAGGGGGATGCACGGTGGGTCCACAGGGGGCTGGGAGGTTCTGGGAGCCCAGATCTTCTACCCAGACGAGTACAACGGAGCCTGGGCGGCGTGCCCTGACGTGGTGGACTTCCATGCCTACCGGATCTCGAACCTCTACGAGCCCGAAAACGTCTACTTCGAGGAGACGGAGTGGAGGCGAATCGCCCGGCCCGGATACCGAAACACCATCGGCGAGATCGAGTCCACCTGGCAGGAGAGGAACTACATCGAGCTGGTCATCGGAACCAACAGCCGCTCCGGTGGGCAGCACGACATCTGGCCGGCGGTGTTCGGGCCCGTGGGAGAAGAGGGCTACCCTGAGTTCCCCTATGACAAGTGGACAGGTGAGATCAATCCGGAAGTCGTCGAGTACTGGCGGGAGAATTATGACCTGACCCACATCCTTCGGAGGGACTGGGCCACGCTAGGGCCCAAGCTTCGAGGTAAGCTCTATTTCACCATGGGGGACATGGACAATGGTTACCTGAACAACGCCATGTACTACCTGGAGGAGTTCCTCGAGAGCACAACGGACCCGCCTTACGACGGTTGGGTGGAGTGGGGAGATCGGGAACCCCACTGCTACAGCGGTCACCCCCGCCGTTTCTGGCTGGAGAGCCTGAGGGATCGGATCCTGGAGACGGCGCCGGCCGGGGCCGATCTGACGAGCTGGAGATATTGAGAAGTGAGGTGGCTTGGGGAGGGCGGGGCCCTCGATGGAAGGCCCCGCCGATCCGGTGTTGTCTTCCCGACCGGAACGGTGGGGCCTCTTTCAAGCCTCCTGCAGCAAAGCCCTGAACAGTCGAACCTCCTACAGGGGATGGATCCATGAGCAGGCCGTTTTCCGTACGGTTCCCACTCGCCCTTCTGGTACTGGTGTCAGTCCAGCCTTCGATGGCCCAGGGTCAGGAGTCCCCAGTTTCTGCCGCAGCGTGGGCCGATCGGGTATTGTCCGTCCGGTCCCTGGTGGGAAACGAAAGACCACAGTGGTCACCGGACGGGCAGTCCATCCTGTTCACCTCGGGAATGATGGGTCCGGGGCTTTGGCAGCTTCCAGCGGAGGGTGGCTTCCCTCTTAGACTGGCCGAGGACATTGGCTCGGTCCCCTTCCAACTCGCTCAACACCCCCAGTGGTCACCCACGGGCGAGTGGATCTCCTACCTTTCAGACCGCGGTTCGGCAGGCGGCGCACCAGAGGTATGGATCTGGTCTCCGGCCACCGGGCTCCACAGGCAGTTGACCCAGCTGGACGCACGCATTGGTACAACGAGCTGGTCGCCGGACGGCCGGTGGATCGCGTTCTCAGGCGGAGGGCGGGGCAACTACGATATCTGGAAGGTGTCTGTGCCCGGCGGGGAGGTGTACAGGCTCACGACGGATGACCGGTATGAGATCGGCCCCACCTGGACGCCCGACTCCCGGAACATCGTTTATGTGGCCGTCGACGACCGGTGGGTCGATCACGATGTGATGCTGATGAGTGCTGATGGGACTCAAGGCCGCCTGGTCATCCGGGATCTGGACTTCTTCGACTACCGTACGTCTTCCGGAGAACCCGACTTCAGCCCCCCGCTGGTGTCCCCCGATGGCACCCGGGTGCTCTTCCGATCCTGGAGGAGCGGGTGGATCAACTACTACACCGTACCCATCGAAGGAGGGGCACCCTCACCCATCGCCCCTGAGCAATGGGACCAGAGTAGTGCCCGTTGGTCCCCGGACGGAGGGCAGATCGCCTTCACCTCCAACCACAATGGGACGCATGACCTGCGCGTGGTTTCTGTGGAGGGAGGTCGGGCTGCCGTTCTCGTGGGCCCTGAGATGGGAGTGGTGGCAGATCCAGCGTGGTCGCCTGATGGGAAGTCGATTTCGTACACCTTGGCGACCCCCACTCGGGCCCAGGATCTTTATGTCCTATTCCTGGAGGCTGGGAACTCGGTCCAACTGACTCACTCGGCACCTGGGGGGCGTATCGAGGAGGAGTTGATCGTCCCAGAGAAGATCACCTACCCCAGCGACATTCTCACCATCAATGCTTACCTGTATCGGCCCAGGACCATCGAGGCTGGGGATCGATTGCCGGGGATCGTATTCGCCCACGGAGGGCCCACCGGGCAGTATGGCGATACCTACCAACAGCAGATGCAATTTTTCGCAAGCCAGGGATACGTGGTTCTGGCTCCCAACTTCCGTGGTAGTTCGGGCTACGGAAGGACGTTTGCCGACCTAAACGATGGATGTTGGGCACACTGTGATCTCGACGACCTCGTGGCCGGCGTCGAGTATCTGAAAACCATCCCCTTTGTCGATCCAGACCACATGGGGATCACCGGAACGAGTCACGGGGGGCTCCTGAGTATCGCCGCGGCCACCTTCGCCCCCGGCGTATTCCAGGCCTCCATCCCCCACGGAGGGACGGCCGACCGAATCCACTACTATCACACTCAGGAGTTACGTCACATCAAACAGGCGGAAGACGAGTTCGGTCCGCTGGAGGGGAACGAGGACGTCTATCATTATGTGTCGCCCTTCTACTCCGCCGATCAGGTGGACACCCCGATGTTCGTGATCTGGGGAGAAGGCCGGTGGCCTGCGTCGGACAACTCGGCGAGGTACGTGGAGGAGTTGGATCGTCTATACAAACCTTACCGGGCAAAAGTCTATCAGGGTGAGAACTACTATGTGTCGAGCCGCGCCAATGTGAGGCAGATGCTATTGGACATGCTGGAGTTCTTCGACGACCACCTGAAGCCCGGATCCTAGTCGGCGAGGTTTCCTCAACGGCCCTCGGCCACGAATCCGCTATCCGACCCGGGCCGGGGCGGGAACCCGGATCCCGGAGAGTTGGTCTTCACGCACCGGCCCCTAGCCACAGGTCGGTGAAGGGACGGAAGGCAATCCACGCCCCCCAGAAGGCCACGAAGGCCTCGGTCACCGGCTCCAACTGAGCGCCGTCCAACCCTCCTCCCGAACCGCGGCCCAAGAGGTCCCAGGCCGTTCCCGTCTCCCGATCCAGGATGATCCCGTCCTCCACGAAGAATGTGAGGTCCTGGCCAACCACCGATGCTCGAAAGGCTGCCGCCCCCTGGGAAGAAGTACTCCAGAAGACCACCAGCCTCTCGCCCTCCAACTCCGCATGGATGGCTAGGATGGCACCAGCTTCCTCCAGGACTCCAAAGGGAAACGCGATCCCTCCCTGGGCCGGGTCAGGGATACCGAGCACCCGCTCCTTCGTCGGCCTCCGGTTGTCGGGGCAGGGCAGTTGGTCCCGGAACACGCCCTCCGAGCTGGGGCTCGAGAGCGAACCGGGGGCCCCGGAGGGGCAAGGCATGGCGTCCGGAAAGAGGAAGTCGTGGTTGGAAAGAGACTCGTAGTCTCCGTATGGATACACCCCCCAACTCTTCCTCAAATCCGCCTCGGAGCTTACGACCTTGGTACTCGGGTACAGCTCTCTCCACCCTCGCCACGTCATCTCGAAACCGGGGAATCGGGGCAGGGCCAGACCGGTCTGGGGTCCACAACGAGCCTGGCCGGCCATCTGGGGCCAAAGCGACTCGTCCTCCCGCCGGTTGTACATGATCAGGTTGTTCTGCCAGAGGAGGCCCGACACGCCAAACTCGTCGCCACCCAAAGCGGACCGGTCGAAGACCATGCTGGATCCGGTCAGGGGACAGTACGTTACGGCCAGTTGGATTCCACCCCGATTCAGGTTTACGATCTCGTGCCACCAGAGTGTGTTGTGGGGGATCGCCAGGGGCTCCCCGTCGACCACGATGCCGATGACACGGTCTTCGGCGTCGAGGTAGGCGTTCTCCAGCTGGGGGAAGGCGGAAACGAACCCCGGGTCCGTAAGGGCCGGAATCCCGTCTCGGGCTACTCCGCCGTCTCTCAGAAATGCCAGATCCAGATCACAGATTTCCCATGGCCCGCCGGGTTGGACGGAAGGATCCATGGTCCCGGGATCCGCGCACCCTGCCAGAACGAGAAATGCGGCCCCACCCCTCAAGAAGGGGTGTGCCTGCATCCCTGCGGCCCTGCTGCGTTCTTTCATGCCGGTCTCACGCCATGTCTCCAGGTGGGTCAACAACTTGGATGGCAATCGTGGGAGGCCCCTCAACGAAAAAGCCTGACGAGAGGAGAATCCCCGAGGAGGGCAGGGAGTTCCTGGTCAGGGCTACACGGCGGGAGGGAGAGGGTTCACCCCCTCGTCTTGCCCCTCCAGGAGTCAGGTGCTAACACATCAATTCCCAACCCTCCAGCTCAGAGGAACCTCACCCCTTCCCACAGGAGGAGCTGAAATGGATCCCAACCCTGCCCCCCAACAGTGGAAAAGCGGCATTCGCCGATGTGCGTTTCTGGTCACCGCTACCTTCACCCTGGCTCTCCTGGGCGCCCAGGTCCTGACAGCCCAAACCCACCGCACCAAAGATCCTGTGATACACCGGATCTGGGAGTTGGGGATGGAGGAGTCCCAGGCGGAGACCTTTGCTCAGGCCCTGACAGATTCCATCGGGCCCCGGCTCCCAGGCTCACAAGGCCTTCTCGATGCCCAGGAGTGGCTGATGGGGGTCTATGAGGGGCTCAATGTCACCGCCCGCATGGAGGAGTACGGGACCTGGAATCGGTGGCGCCAGGGGCACCTGCATGTAGACCTGGTGGAGCCCCGGGTCCAGACCCTGGAAGCCGAGATGCTGGCATGGAGTCCGGGGAACCACGGACCGGTGACGGGAGAGGTCGTTACGCTGCCGCAAGGGCTCACGACCAACACGGCAGAGGAATGGCTGGCCACGGTCCGAGGGAAATTCGTCTTGGCCTCCCCCCCCGAACCCATGTGCCGGTCTCCACAGGAGCTGGCCCAGTATGCCCGCCCTGAGACCGTTAGTCGCCTCGACTCCCTGAGGGCAGCCTGGCAGGCCGACTTCCAGGACCGGGCCAGGGCGGTGGGGGGAATGGCCGTCGGTGCCCGGGCGCTGGAAGAGGCGGGGGCAGCTGGTGTCATCACATCCCTCTGGTCCAGAGGATGGGGGGTGACGAAGGTTTTCCGCACGCTCACCGACGAGATCCCCAACTTCGACCTTTCCTGTGAGGACTATGGGATGTTGTTCCGGATGGTGGAGCGTGGTCAGAACCCGCGCATTCGCGTGGACGCGGATGCGGAGATCCTCGGTGAAGTTCCCCAGTTCAACCTCATTGCGGAACTCAGAGGAACCGAGCTTCCCGACGAATATGTCGTGCTTTCCGCTCACCTGGACTCCTGGCATGCGGCAACTGGAGCAACCGACAACGGCACGGGAACCGTCATGATGTTGGAAGCCATGCGCATCCTGAAGGAGGTCTACCCCAATCCCAGGCGCACAATCCTGGTGGCCCATTGGGGTGCGGAGGAAGGTGGGCACATCGGCTCTTCCGCGTTCCGGGAAGATCATCCCGAGGTGGTGGAGGGACTTCAGGTCCTCTTCAACCAGGACAACGGTACCTGGCGGTTCGAACGGATCGAGGGTCAGGGGTTCCTCTTCGCCGGCCAGCACATCGGTCGTTGGATCTCATTCGTGCCCAGCGAAATCAGCGAGCACATCACACTGGAATTCCCGGGTGCCCAGAACAACCGTGGCAGCGACCACATCCAATTCGTCTGCGCCGGGGCTCCAGCCTTCCGACTGCAGTCCCCCTACGACGAGTATCGACAGTATACCCACCACACCAATCGGGACACGTACGACAAGATCGTATTCGACGATTTGAAGGAGAACGCGACGTTGGCCGCAATGCTGGCCTACCAGGCCTCCGAGGATCCGGAGCGTGTGCCCCGTGACAGGGCGGTGTTGCCGATCAATCCCCTCACCGGGGAGCCCATGGGTTGGGCCCAGTGCAGGGCACCGAGAAGGAGTTCGGGAGGCTGACTCGGAACCGTCTACGACGTCCGAAAACACCGCGGCCCATGAGCCGGCTTCCGCCGAGCCCATGGGCCGCTGAAGGTGTTCAGCCTCCCAGCTCTTACGTTACCGTTATCCGCCTGAGTAGATGTTGGGCGTAACATCCCACCAGATGCGGGAATTCCATTCCGCCACGCCGAACCCCTGGCGGGACATCGCCTCCTGGAGGTTGGCGTTGTTGAGTGACTGTTCCGTGGACGAATAAGGCAGCCTCACAGGAATCTCCCCGTTGTTCAGGTTGTCCCTGGCCGGAGCCAGGCGAGGGTAGCCTGTCCGCCGCCAATTGGCATAGGCTTCGGGCCCCTGATCGTAGAGGGCGATCCACATCTGAACCCCGATCTGGGCCAGACCCTGGGCCGGATCGTAGGCCACCTCCGGCTGGGCCAAGTATGCGTCGATCTCTGCGGAGGAGATTCCGTAGGTCTGCATGGATGCCCGGATCCCCTCCTCGTAGAAGTCCGCCGCAGAGCCACCGGCGAGCCCCCTCTGGGCAGCCTCGGCCTGAAGGAAAAGGACCTCGGCGTAGGACATGATCCAGGCTGGCTGGTCCGGTTCCAGGAACCACTCGCCCACCCTGGAAACCGCCTCGAAGGCGATCCCATGCTCTTCGACCAATCCGTTGGGCATTCCCACGTACTCGCCGTCCCGATTCGGATCGGCATAGATGGGAAGCCTGGGGTCGTTCAGCGCCGAGAGCGCGTCCACGAGCGCCTCGCTGATCCGGTAGTCCCCGGGCCGGGACCTGAAGGCCGGCGCCATGGGGTTTTCATTGGGGGGCACGCCCGGGTAGGCGAGCATTGCATCATCGGCGTTGCTCGTGAACACGCCGGCGTTGATGGCCGCGGTGGCCTCCGCCCCGGCCGTTCCCGGATTCACTTCGGCCAACCGCATGGCGGCCCGGAGCCTCAAGGAATTGGCGAAGCTCTTCCACCTACCGGTCTCACCCTGGTAGATGAGGTCGGGATTGTCCACCGTCCCCCGGAAGACATCAGGGAAAAGTGGCTCGCCGGAATTGATCATCCCGCTGGCCGCCGTGAGGTTCGCCAGGATCCCGGCGTAGACATCCGCTTGTGGATCATACCTCGGGGTAATGGTCCCACCCTCACGGGTACCGGAGAGGGCTTCAGCGTAAGGAATGTCCCCCCAGATGTCCGTCATGTTCATGAACATCCATTCCCTCATGATCATGCCCACGGCCTGCTGATTGGCGTTTCCGGTTTCGGTTGCCAACTGCACCATCTGGTCGAAGTCGACCAGAGCACCGGTATAGAGGCCGGACCAGGTTCCGTCCCCGAAGGTCGGCCCAATGTCATACCGGTCGGTCCCGGTGTATTGGAGGGCCGCATAGTGCTGGACCCAGGTGGACATGGTCCCGCGGTCGAATCCGGTGCCGAGGAGATCGTTTACGGCATCCTGGATCCCTGCGGGCAGCAGATATTGAACAGGCACAGCGGTGGGGGCATTGGGATTGGTGTTGATTGCAGTGAAGTCATCCGTGCAGCCGACAACGGCCATCATGACAACCGCGAATGCCCCGAATCCAACTCTCGTGTTCCGTTTCATTTCAGTTTCCCTCCTCTCAATGGGCAAATCTTCGTCGGAAAACGAGGCATCTACATCACTATGTCCACGTTGATCCCGAAGGATCTCGAGGTCGGCCACTGCTCGAACTCGTACCCCTGGAAGTTGTTGTTCCGGCGGCCGGTCTCCGGGTCGATGTGGGGAACATCGGTCCAGAGCCAGAGGTTCCGCCCGATGATGCTCATGCGGGCCCGGGTGATGGGCAGGCCCGTCCGCTGCAGCAGATTCCCGGGCAGATCGAAGCCAAGGGCCACCTCCCTGAGCTTCACCCAGTTGTTCTCATAGACCCAAGGCTCGGTCACATTGTAGATGGCCCTCCAGTAGGACCGGGGAGCGAGTGCTGAGGTGTTCGGGCTTCCGTCCTCGGTCACGCCGGGATACACCAGGCCTCCCTCGGGCCGGTCCTTGGTCTCGATGGTGATGCCGGTGCGAGCGCCCAGCCGACAGCTACCGCACATGATCTCACCACCCCTCCGGATGTCGAAGAGGGCACTGAAGCTCATGGCCCGGTAGCGGACGGTGTTCATGATACCCCCCATCCAGTCCGGTTGATATTGGCCCAGAGGAACCTTCTCGCTGGACCTTAGGGGGCGCCCGGAGGCGTCCACCACCACGGTACCGTTGGAGCTCCGCACGAACTCTGTCCCGTACATGACCCCGTACGGCTCCCCGGGCCGGGCCTCCACCGTCATCCCGCCCCCTCCGCCGATCACGAGGGACTCGAGGCCCGGCGCGAGCTCCGTCACTTCGCTGTTGTTTTTGGCGAAGTTGGTGGTCACGCTCCATTCGAGCCCGTTGCCGAGGCGGAGCAGGTCGACGTTCAGCAGGGCCTCTACGCCCGTGTTCTTCACTGCCCCGGCGTTCAGGACCTGCGAGGTATAGCCGCTGGCCTCCGAAATATCCACGGCCAGGATCTGGTCCTTGGTGGTGGAGTTGTAGTAGGTGAGGTCGAGAGACGCCCGGTCGTTGGCAAAACGGATGTCCGTCCCCACCTCCCACGACTCGGTGGTCTCCGGCTTGAGCCCGATGCTGGGTATCTGGTTGCTGGTAGTGAACCCAGGGACGTTCCCGAACTTCTCCACCTCGTTGAATACCGACGCCAACTGGTACGGATCGGCGTCGTTCCCCACACGTGCCCAGCTGGCTCGGACCTTCCCGAAGGACAGCCAGTCCCATTCCAGGTTGAATGCGTCGGTGAAGACCAGGCTCCCGGAGAAGGAGGGGTAGAAGTAGGATCGGTCGGCCTCAGGAAGAGTGGATGACCAGTCGTTCCGTGCGGTGATATCCAGGAACGCGTACTCTCTGTAGCCGAGTGTGGCGATCCCATAAAGACTGTTCACCCGTTTCTGCTCGATGAGGTTGTCGAGGAGCGGAGGGGCCGCCGAGTTACTGACGTTGTAGATATCAGGAACGTTCAGCTTCCTGGTGCCTGCGGCCTTCTGGTCGAAGTCGTTGAGCCGCCGGTTCCCCCCGAAGCTGGAGGTGAGGTTCAGGTCCTCGGTCAGGTTCCGATTCGCGGTAAACAGGATCTCCGCATTGGTTTCCTGCCTGAAGGCCGAAGCCTCCGTGAAACCGCCCTCGGGGCTGTCCTGGGCATAGAAGGGATAGATCTCCTTGGTTCGATGATTGTACCAGTCCGTTCCGGCCCGGAAGCGGGCATCGAGCCAGGGGAGGAGCTGGTAGTTTGCGGTGACCTGCCCGGTTACCCGATCCCGTGTGTCGTCGTTGGTCCGGTATTCCTGGAGCCAGTAGACGTTGTCGTGGTAATTGTGATTCCAGTTCGGGGTCAGTGTGCCTGAGTTCGGGTCCCACTGTTTGTTGGCCCGCTCCAAACGCTTCATGTCCACCTGTCGCTGGAACCACATGAAGATGTGGAGTGCGCTGTAGGATCCGTTCAAGACCCCGGGGCGATTGTGGCCGGCGGACTGTGTGTACTGAACCGAGCCGTCCACATTGAAGCGCTCTGTTACTTCCGCTCCAGCGTTCAGCGCCAGCTGAGTCCGGTCCTGGGTATGGTTTGGGGCCGTACCTGATGCATCGAGCCTCAGAGCCGAGAAGCGCAGGTTGGTTCGATCCCCCGACCGGGCGATGGCGAAGTTGTTCGTGAAGGACGAACCGGTCTGCATGTACTCCCGGGTGTTGTACGGGGAAGGGAGCCAGGGCTGGGGCTGGCCGTTCGACCACCACTGCACATAGGGGGTCCCGTCCAAGGCCGGTCCCCAGCTCTCGTCCACCCCGTCATTCAGTCCACCCCCTCTTCCGTTGATCCACTCGTAACCGGTATCCGTGCTCCCCCCACCCCAGGCGTTCTGCCAGGCCGGGATCTTGAGCGGTGTTTCCGCGGTGAAATGCGTACTCGCGGTGATCCCAAGGCCCGGTCCTGCCGTCCTTCCCGATTTTGTCGTGATCAGGACCACCCCGTTTGCGGCACGCGAGCCGTAGAGGGCGGCAGCGTTCGCGCCCTTGAGGATGCTCACCGACTCGATGTTCGCCGGGTCAAGATCCTGTGCGGCGTTCCCGTGATCGATCCCGCTGGTGCCCCGGACCGTGGCGCCGGATTGCGTGCCCGTTTCGATGACGGAGTTGTCTATGGGCACGCCGTCCACCACGAAGAGCGGCTCATTGTTGCCGGAGATCGAGCTCACGCCTCGAAGCACGACCCTGCTCGATCCGCCGAGAGGACCGATGTTGGTGATTTGGACCCCGGCCACCTTACCGGCCAGGGTGTTCATCACATTGACGTCCCGCACGGTGTTGAGCTCTTCTCCCTGAACGCCCTGGACCGAGTAACCCAACCCCCTTTCGGCCCGGCTGATTCCCAAGGCGGTCACCACGATTCCCTCCAGGGCCAGGGCTTCCGACTCCATCTGGAATTCGGCCTGCACGGATGCGCCCTCGGCCACCGTGATCTGAAAGGTTTGAGTGGCGTATCCGATGATCAGCGCCTGGATGGCGTGTGTGCCCACCGGTACGTTCAGGATCATGAACCGTCCCTGGTCGTTCGTAAGTGTGCCCAGCTGCAAGGCTGGGATGGATACCTGCGCACCCACGAGCGGAGTCAGGTTTTCGGCATTTACCACGCTACCTACGACCGTGCCAGTCTGCCCCGCCACAGGTGCCGGCCCAATTGCCAGGACACCTCCCAAAACCAACGATAGGGAGACCAGCCAGACTCTTCGTTTGGCCATGAAGATCCTCCTGTGGTTCTCTGAAGAGGAGGAGGGGCCCGCCTCGGATGAGGTCATGGGATATCCCTCCGAAATGGAAGAAGGAGATATTCTGAGATGCGGGCCCCGGTCGACAAATTTTCGGGGACCGAATCACTCGAAGAAAAGGGGGGACCAACCTTCTTGTGGTTGGAGGAAGCGGCCGGAGTGCACGGCCGCGCCTGTGCCGATGGCCTCATCGCGAAACCACCGAGGCGAGAAGCGAGGTTTTTTGTTGGGTTCGGCATACTGCACACTCGCAGATCAAGAGCCGACATTCCCAGACAACCAGTGCGGTTGCTAGAGAAACACCCCACCCTTCCGCTGATCCTTCACGGGATCGCCGGCGAGGTCGGAGAACCGGGCCGGCATCATTACGTGGATCCCGTTCCCCCTGGTCATAGGGGCAACCGGTAACCGATCCCCACATTGATGGACATATCGATCTGGGAGTCGCCTGAGGCAGCCCGGTTGTAAACCCAACTCACCCCTTCCACGAACGCCTCTAGGTTGGACGAGAAACCGTACCGCCCCCCGAGACCCAGCAGACCGGTGAACTCGGTCACATCGAAGTTATAGCTCATCGCCGTGGCACCTTTGCGGTCCACGGTGACCAGGCCTCCTCCAAGGAACGCATAGGGAGTGACGTTCGAGTCCAGGGGATACATGAACTCCAGGCTGGCTCCGTAATACATCCGGTCGAGGCTTACGTCCTCGTTGATCCCTCCCGAGGTATCCCGGCCACTTCCGGACGCATAGCTGAAGTCTCCACGTACTGCCACATGCTCGTAAAGCTGAAGTCCGATGCCACCCCCGAACCGAATTCCGGCGTCGTACTCCACAACCCGGTCGACGTCGAAGTCTGTCGGGGAGTTGATCAAACCGCCGTAACCAAAAAAGGAGACTGAGGTGTTTTCTTGAGCAGATGCTGGAGCAGCCGCAATTAGTGCGATCACACTGATCGCCGCGAGTTTGCGAACTCCCGACATGGCCAGACCTCCTTGGTTATGGGACGACGTTGTCCGACGCCGTCTCTTGTGGTGTCATCTCTACTCCGAATGACAATCCCCCCTCCCGAGATGGGTCTCGGATGAGGGACTTCACCTCTCGGAAGGGTCCGCCTGCAACCAAGCGGGGGTTTTCCGGGCTCACGGTTTTGGATTGTTTCGAAGGATTACCTATATGCCCCGTTTACCAGTGTTGTCAAGAAAGACCTGACCGCCGTATTCTGAACTTTCCGACCCTCTATCCACCAAGACTGAGACGGCCCCCGGGGCGCTCGATGCCGTTCGGGGCGGTCTGGGCGAAGGCGGAGAGCGGTCTTCTTTTCCGAAGCTGGCCTTTTAAAAAGACAGGCTCCTGGCCCATGTCTCCGTGCTTGTTATGGCCTGGTAGATTGCCTGCGGGGGATCCCGTCCATCCAGGGCTCCCAGGACCGGCGGCCTTCCTGGGGTGTGTACTCCTCCTGTTCAATCCGATGGTTCAGATCGCCTCGGCTCAGGCCGTCTATGCCGGGGCTGAGGACGAACTGGACGTCCACCCCCCCCGGATCGAAGAAGAGGTCCAGGTAGACGGGTTCCTTTCCGAGCCTCCCTGGAGCAGGGCCGCAGTCCTCACTTCGTTCTCCCAGTATCTTCCTGTCGATGGCCGGGCCGCCGAAGACTCGACACAAGTCCTGGTATGGTACTCACCCACGGGGATCTATTTCGGGGTTCGGGCGTTCGAGGTACACGCCCCACCCCACGCGACCCTTGCGGATCGGGACCAGATCGAGGGGGACGACTACATCCAGATTCTCATCGACACCTTCGACGACAGGCGCCAGGCTTTGGTATTCGGCGTGAATCCCCTGGGGGTCCAGGCGGATGGGATTCGCAACGAAGTGGAATCCGCCCCGGCCCGACGCGGGGCCCCACGCAGGCCTCTGGGCGTGGATCTCACCCCCGATTTTGTCTACTGGTCGGAGGGACGGGTCACAGCCTTCGGTTTCGAGATCGAGATCTATATTCCGTTCAAGAGCGTCAGCTTCCAGGCATCGGACCTGCAGGACTGGGGCATCAACATCGTCAGGAAGGTCCAGCACTCGGGCCACACCGACACCTGGACACCGGTTCAGCAGGCTCACGCATCTTTTCTGGCCCAGGGCGGACGTTTGGTCGGCCTCCACGACCTCAGGAGAGGTATGGTGGTGGATATGACACCGATTCTCACGGCCAGCCTGGAAGGGGCCCGTTCAGAGTTCAGTGGGGATTGGAGCTACGGCTCCCTCAAGCCCGAGGTAGGGGGAAACGTGCGGGTGGGTTTCAGTGCGAACCTCACCTTCGACGGCACGGTGAACCCTGATTTTTCCCAGGTCGAAGCGGATGTCGGTCAAATCACCAGCAACGAGCGCTTCGCCCTTTTCTACCCGGAGAAACGCCCCTTCTTCCTGGAAGGAATCGACCGGTTCGAAACCCCCAACCGGTTGATTCATACAAGGAGGCTTGTTTCTCCGGTGGTTGGAGCCAAGCTCACCGGGAAGGTGGCGGGGACCAACATCGGCATCTTGTCGGCGGTCGACGATCAGGGTTCTTCCTCCCCGAGCGCCCACCATCCTGTGGTGAACCTCCTCCGTCTGCGGCGAGATCTTGGGGATCAGTCAACCATCGGCCTGGTCTACACCGACCGGGTGGTGGGAGCCGAATTCAACCGCGTCGCGGCGGCGGACGCCCGCCTCGTTTTTTCCGACCTCTATTCGGTTCAACTCCAAGCAGGAGGGAGCCTCACCAAAACGGACGGTGAAGCCCGGTCGGCGCCGCTCTGGGAGGCCTCCTTCAACCGGACCGGACGCCGCCTTGGTCTGAGCTATCGGCTCACCGGGATCCATCCCGACTTCCGAGCAGAAAGCGGATTCGTGCCGCGGCCGGGGGTCATCTCCACCACCATCTCCAATAGCCTGACCTTCTATGGCAGCAGGGGTTCCTGGGTAGAGAGCTGGGTGACAGCGGTTCGCTTCCTCGGGTGGTGGGACTATCATGGAATTCCAGGCGAGCTCCCGGTTGAGAGCAAATCTTTCTTTTCCAACACGTTCGCTTTCCGGGGAGGTTGGAGAGGCACGATCAACTACGGGTGGGAGACGTACGCATTCGACCCCGAGACTTACACGGAGTATGGTCTTGAGAGGTCCACGGGGAGTGGGACGGACACGATCCCGTTCCTGCCCCCTGATCGGATCGATGACGTGAACGGCGTGATCGTCCGCCTCACCACCCCCGAGTACACCAGTTTTTCGGCCAGCCTAGGGGTCAATCTCTGGGCTGACGTCGCGTTTGTGGAGGCCCGACCGGTTCACCTATTCCGTACCAATGCCGATTTGAATTGGCGCCCGACCGATCAGCTCCGGGTCAACTTCAGGTACGACCATCTCCGTTTGGACCGGCGGATCGACGGGTCGAACCTGTCCAACCAGGGCATTCCACGTTTGAAGGTGGAATACCAGATCTCCAGGTCGATCTTCGTACGCCTGGTAGGGCAGTTCGACGCAAATCGTCAGGCCGCCCTCCGAGACCCGAGAACTGAAGCGCGGATCCTCCTGTACGACTCCTCCACCGACCGGTACGCCTCTTCAACGGCTTGGGAGCGGAATGATCTCCGATGGGACTTCCTATTCTCATACCGCCCCAACCCCGGGACAGTGATCTTCGCTGGGTATGGGAGTAGTCTGACGGGTCCTGAGGCCTTCGGCTTCAGCAGAGTGGAGCGCACGAATGACGGAATCTTCTTGAAGTTCAGTTACCTCTTCCGGCGCTGAAACGGCTCAAGAAACGGAGGGTCGCGCAAAGAAAAGGATCGCTATCGGGCAAAGCTCACTTCGATGATGCCCCTGGGATGGCCCATTCCGTAACGCACCGCTGCGTCGCCCGGGCTCCAGAAGCGGATCTCCAGGATATCTCTGACGTGAATCGTCCGGAGGTAGTCCAGGTCTCCCATGAAACTTCCATCGACGAAGACGCTGGGGTAGATGGGAGTGGGGTCGTCGATGCCGGTAGGCCCGCGGCTCCGCAACCACTGCGGTCGCAGGATCTCGATGGCGTTTCGGGCGTCGAGGGCATCGGTTTCGGCGATCTCCCCCGCCGTGATGAGGTCTCTCGGCCGGGACACACCGCTGGTGGGACCGGAGGCACACGCGACCAGGAAGAGGGAAAGCGCAAGAATGACGTAGGTCAGACGCATTGGTCGGCTCCTTCGGTCTTTGAGGAATGACCCATACTCAGCGTTCACGATGGCGGATGTCAAGCAATATCTCTTCTTCAAAGGAGGCTATTGATGAAGGCACCCCTCTTTTTCGGAGCACTCCTCCTTTCCTTCTTCGCCGGGGGGTTGAGAGCTCAGGATCCACCCTTCACCGACGCCTTTCCGGTTGAAGAGTTCGCTGAACGGCGATCCCGTGTCTTGAAGACCATCGGAGATGGGGTGGCAATCATCCACGGTGCGACGGAGTACCCCGGCAAGTTCAAGTTCCGGCAATTCAACCAGTTCTTCTACCTCACCGGGGTCGAAGTTCCCCGAGCCATCCTTGTAATGGACGGCCGGACCGGGACTTCGACCCTCTACCTCCTACCGAGAAACGAGCGAACGGAGCGCTCAGAGGGGCCGGTGTTGATCCCGGGAGAGACTGCCGCCCGCCTCACCGGCATCGGGGCCGTGCTCCCCCGAGACCAGTTCGGCCCGGCCTTGTATGGCTTCGGAGAGGGGAACCGTTTGATCTACACGCCCTTCCGTCCGGAGGCCGGCCATGCATCGACCGCCGGCACCGCATCGAGCCACGCCGCGGCGTCTGCGGCCGATCCCTGGGACGGCCGTCCCTCTCGGCCAGCCGCATTCATGGCCAGGGTCCGGGCTGTGGCGCCCCAGGTAGAGATCCGGGACCTGGATCCCATCCTGGACGCCATGCGCCAAATCAAGAGCCCCCAAGAGATCGAACTCATTCGCCGTGCATCGGAGATCGCCGGGGAGGCCATCATCGAGGGTATGAGGTCCGCCCGGGCCGGGGATTTCGAGTACCAGCTCGAGGCCATAGGCGACTATGTGTTCAAGAAAAACAATGCCCAAGGATTCGGCTATCGTGCGCTGGTCGCTGCGGGGGAGAATGCTCACTACCCCCACTACCATTCGGCCCAGAGCCGCCTCGACGATGGCGACCTGGTGTTATGGGATTGGGCCCCCGACTTCAAGTACTACACGTCAGACGTCACCCGGATGTTCCCGGCGAACGGGAGATTCAACCCTCGGCAGCGTGAGATGTACACGGTCTACCTTCGAATGTACCAGGCCCTGCTGAATTCCATCCGGCCCTACGCAACCCCCGCTGAAATCGTGGCGGACGCGGTCCGGAAGATGGAGGCGATCCTCGACGAGTTTCCATTCACCGATCCCACGGTGCGGGCCGCAGCGGACCGATTCATCGACGGCTATCGCCACCGGGATATTCAGCGCCTGGGGCACTGGGTGGGCATGGAAGTGCACGATGTGGGCGTTCCGTTCCAGGAACTGACTCCGGGGATGGTCTTCACCATCGAGCCAGCCCTGAGAATCCCGGACGAGAGGATCTACATCCGGTGTGAAGACATCCTCCTCATCACGGAAACCGGATTCGAAAACCTATCGAGCTTCGTCCCCATCGAAATAGACGACATCGAAAGACTCATGGCCGAGGAAGGATTCGCGGAGCGGTTTCGGAGATAGGCTTGCCTCATGCGAGCGAAGGATTCTAGAATGCCAGATCACCCCGACGCCAAACCAGCCCAGACTGACAGGGAACATTCGGACAGGAAGGCCTGCCGGAGAATAAGCCCCATACCCATACCAAGGACGTGAATCATGGAAAGAAAAGAATTTCTGGCTTCATCTGTATTGGGTGCAATTGGGCTAGGGACGGGGAAGTTATCCGCGGAAGCATTCGAACCCAGGAAACCGCGGCAAGCCGAGACCCGAAAGATCCTCATCGCGGGTGGGGGGTTCGGAACGACCTTCATCAAGTATCTCGCGGAACTAACCGGAAAAGAACGACCCAGGCTTTGTTACCTGCCCACTGCCTCCGCAGATCGGGAATCAGGTAGCATTCGCTGGTATGAGAACTGTGCCCCACTGGATGTCGTGCCCTTCGTACAAGCGAGCTTCATTAACAGCAATCGGCAGGACCAGAGTTGGGAGGAAGTCTTCCTTTCCATGGATGGAATTGTGGCTTCAGGCGGGAATACACTGAATCAACAGGCGATATGGAAAGCCCAGGGGATCGACAAGGTTCTCCGGGAAGCCTGGGATAGGGGGATCGTGCTGGGTGGGGCCAGCGCTGGTTCACTCTGTTGGTTTGAAGAGGGCACAACCGATTCCAGACCCAAGGAGCTCACCATCGTCAAGTGCCTTGGATTCCTGAAGGGAAGCCACTCTCCACACTACGACGGAGAGGCGAACCGCAGGCCGGTGTATCATCGGCTGATCGGATCGGGTCAGATGCAGCCCGGGTACGCCTGTGACAACGACGCCGGTATCTATTTCGTGGATAACGAGGTCCGGCGGGTCGTTCACACGCGAGAGGGAGCCAGGGTGTACTACGTGAGCCTTCAGGGGGGCAGGGTGGTAGAAGAGGCTTTGGATTCGGAGCTGATTACCTGAAGGGGTAGTTGGCGGGGACGGGGCCTCTGGGACGATCCGGAGGTCTGCCGGCTCCACCCCGAGGTCCGCCACCGATAAAGGGACCGGGTGCAAGGGAGCCCCCCTACCTTTCCTGTAGGGGGTCTCCGTGCTCGAGCGAGAAGCGTCTTCGGATCGCAAACGGGTACCACTCCGGTGCGTATCCGCAGCTTCCGGCTGGATGTCATTTGCCCCCATTTAGAAGCGGGTTCCCAGCGAAAACTATTGGCGTCTTGCCTACCCTCCTCACGCTGGAAAAAAAAAGAGACTCCCATGAAGACTCTCCTCCCTGCTCTCCGAACCGTCACCGTCGGCGGCGTCATCCTCATTTGCCTGGCCTCTACCACGGTCGCATGGGCTCAAACCACCCAGGACCGTTCCCTGGTCCCAGCGAGTATCCGGGACCCCATCCTTCAGGAGTACTCCGGTGAGCTGGCGTATGCCCACGTCCAGTTCTTGGCGCTGAATCGCCTGCGTCCGGTGGAGGAGTACGCGGACACGTACCTCGAAACGACGTATATGCAGGAGATGGCCGAACGATACGGGCTTTCCGATGTACGGGTGGACTATTTCCCGGCGGGGGAGGCGTGGGTACCGGAGGTAGGGGATTTATGGATGGTTGAGCCTTTCTCAAAGAGAATTGCCAGCCTCACCATGGTTCCCGCGGCCTTGGCCTCAGGAAGCTCCAATGCAGACGTGGAGGCCGAGGTCGTTTATGTCGGATCTGCACGCCCGGGCGATTATTCCGGGAAGGATGTGGCGGGGAAGATCGTCTTGGGCAACGCCTCCGTCGGGCAGGTCTTCGGTACGGCCGTCGGGCAACTCGGAGCCGTGGGTGCCTTGGGCACAGGGAGTGCGGGGGTTTCCCGTGACAACGCCGGGTATACGATGGACCAGATCGGCTGGGCCTCGATTCGGGCCAGGGGAGCCAGCGCTGCAGAGAGCCCGTCCGGGTTCGGGTTCAACCTCTCCCTCAGACAGTTCAATGAGCTTCGCAACCTTCTGGAGAGGGGGGAGAGGGTCGTCCTCAAGGCCCGAGTACGCACCCGCACCGTTCCGGGTCGTTTGAATGTGGTCTCGGCCGCCATCCCAGGGACCGATCCCGAGGCCGGGGAACTTATGATCGTATCCCACCTCTTCGAACGGCCCCCCACACCTGGGGGCTCAGACAACTCTTCTGGGGTGGCCGTCACCCTGGAGATCGGTCGGACTCTGGCCGAGTTGATCCGGCGAGGCGAGTTGGATTTGCCCCGCCGGACCATTCGGTTCCTGTGGGTGCCGGAGATCTCCGGGTCCAGGGCGTATATGTATGCCAATCCGGAATTGGAGGACCGTCTGATCGCTGCCATGAATTACGATATGCCTGGAGAGGATCTGGAGGAAACCGATAGCTATCTCCGGATGAAGATGACCCCCGACTCCCGTCCAAGTTACCTGAACGATCTCATCGGGAATCTTCTGCAGTTCGTTGACCAGACGGAGATCCGGACCCAAACAGGTAACAATGCACCCTTCAACTACCGCATGGTCCCCTTCATCCGAGGCAGCGATCACACCGTTTTCCTGGAGGCCGGGATCCCAGCCATGCAGTTCAACCACTGGCCGGACAACTTCTACCACAGCAGTGCCGACGTGGCTGAGCATACCGATCCCACAGAGATGAAGAGAACGGGTTTCATTGGGGCCTCTTCCTTCTATTACCTGGCCACCGCAGGGACTGACCAGGCCCTGGATCTGGCTTGGGAAGCCGCCGCCAATAGTGAAAAGTGGATGTCGGAGGTCACCCGCCAGGCCGTGCGGCTTTTGAATGTCGGCGAGGAGGGAATCCATGATCGGTACAAGGCCGCACACAACAAGGGCTACGGCGCCTTCGAGCGAGGCAGGGGAACCATCGCCTCGGTAACCGACCTCTCCGATGCAGCCGCAGTTTTCGGTCTCGTCGAGGACCTCACCCTTCAGCTCGAAACGGTTCGAGACGCCCAGTTGAAGAAGCTGGAAGGAGTCTACCAAGCCCGCTGTCGAGCCCTTGGGGTGTCCCCTCGGCCCTTGACCGAAACCGAACAGGAACGAAGGTACGACCAGCTTATTCCGCGGAAGATGTTCAACGTCTATACGGGGGAATACCAGGCCGCCTCTGCCCGGCTCCAGCGGTTCCTTCCAGCTGACCTCGGGCTCCCAGGGCTCGCGCCGGGAGAGGTGGTGGCCTTCGTGGACGGGCAACGCAGCATCACGGAAATCTGGAAGCTGGTGAGGGCTGAATACGGGAATGTGACCACATCGAACATGGATTGGAAATTCGCGTATGTGGTCACCCCGGAAACGCCAGATATCCACCTGGATGCGGTAGTGCAGTACATGGAGGCTTTGGAGCGGGCCGGCATGGTTGAGATCGTGGGGCGGTGACATTGGCATAGGATAAGTCGCGCCCTTGTGGGGCCAGCGACCGTCGGGCTACCATGCCCGAATGAGCCAGGTTCTGAAGCTTTTTGGTCCCGGGGATATCCGCTACGAGGAACACGACCTCCCGGAGCTGGGCCCATTCGATGTCCGGGTCCAGACGCTCCTGGGTGCCATAAGCGCCGGTACGGAAGGGGCCTGGTATTTTGGTACCGATCCCCAGCTAGACCCCGGGTTCAGACCGGGCCGGATCGGGAGGCCCCGGTTCCCGAAACTTCTCGGGTACGAAAAGCTTGCGGTGGTCTCGGCGTTGGGGAGTGGGGTGACCTCCCTGGTGGAGGGCCAGCGGGTCGTGGGGCATTACGGCCACGCCGAGGAGTTCGTCCTGCCCGAGGAGCGGCTGATCCCGGTGCCCGACGGCATCACCGACATCGAGGCTGTGGCCTATTCCCTTTCCACTGTCGCTCTCCACGGGATCCGTAGGTCTCGTCTTCAGGTGGGGGATGACGTCCTTATCACGGGTCTCGGGTTTATTGGCCTGATGTTGGTCAAACTCTGCCGTCTGGCTGGGGCCGGCCGGATCGTCGGGACAGACCCCATCGAAATTCGCAGGGCCCTGGCCCTTCAACTCGGGGCGGATGAAGCACTGGACCCTGAAGGCGCCGATATCGGTGCCTCGGTGTCCGACCAGTATGGTCCGGAGCTCCTCGATGTGGCATTCGAAACCTCGTCCTCCTTCCGCGCCCTCCACGATGCCATGTCTTCTCTCCGGAGGAATGGCCGGATCTGTGTCCTTTCTCAGCTGAAGGGAGCGTATCCTACCCATCCTCTCTTCGGTCTTGAGTTCCACTTGGAGGAGCAGGAGTTGATCACGGCGGATGGACGAGGCGACGTGAAGAGACTCGCCCGGTGGTACTTCGATTCCATCCTACGAGGGGCCCTCACTGGCATCGACGATTTGTTCACCCACCGCGTGTCGTTTTCCGAGATCGAGGAAGGATTCCTGCTCCTCGAAGCCGAGCCGGAGAGCGTGGTGAAGGTTCTCGTCAACTACCCATGACCTGGGTGGGGTAGGCTCCCCCAAATAGGTCGACGGCGGGGGGCTTCCCAATGGAGAGGCAGTCGTGCTGAAGGAGATCTTCAACCAGATATCGCTGGACCGAGCTTGGGAGCACCTCCACTGGTTGGAGCGCTATGCGCCGGCCAGAATCTCTGGGACGCCGGACCAGGAGCGGGCAGCGGAGTATTTTGTCGACCGTCTTGACGCCTACGGTCTCGAAGCCCGATTGGACGAGTTTTCCGCCTACCGAAGTATCCCGCTCCGAGGGTCTCTTACCCTCCTTTCTCCTGAATACCTGGAGATTCCATGTGAGCCCTGCGGCCATATCGCTTCGACCGGCGACGAGGGAGCGAAGGTCGAGCTACTCTACCTGGGGCCCGGCGCTGAGGAGGACTACAGCGGGAGGGACGTGAGAGGGGCGGCGGTTCTGACGGAG
>CBDUAX010000011.1:0-23154 GCA_965365235.1 uncultured bacterium | reverse complement strand
CTGGCCAAGAACCCCGTCGCCGTCTGAAGCGGGGGAAGGGGATGTGTCAGGCCGGCCCCGGCCGGTCTGGGCCTCCATGTCCAGCGGGGCCAAAAGGCAAACAAGGCAGAGGAAAATCCTGCTCTGGCATGGGAGATTCCACCTCCTCGGGACCATGTCCCCCTTTCTGGAGGATCCTCGTGGCTGGCCTTTTCCCTGGGAGTTCACGGCTCGGATCACCTTTTTTCCTCCGGGCATCCAACGCATGAGAGACAACTACCAGACGAGGTGGAAGTCAACCTGCCGTCGGAAGACCCAGTGCGTGGACCCGTCTTCGGCCACATAGGCTTCCTCCTCTTGCCTGCAGCTCACCTCTTTCCCGTTCCATTCGGGAACGTTGTATCGCGCCTGGAGCTCGATGGAATGCCAGGTTGACGCCCTGAGGGGGATCTCTCCACGAACCGGAACGCCCTCCTGGGCATCCCATCTCCCGATGAGGGGCCCGGCTCCGTGCCCATTGTCCCCGATGGGATGTGAATAAACGGTGCCCCTGATCCCTTCGGCCTCCATCTGGGCTAGTGTGCCGGCCAGAATCTCGTTCCCGGTGCGACCCACTTTCATGTTCTCTAGGACCAGATCCTGCATCCGGTTCGAAGAGGCGATGCAGGCCTTGAGCCCGGCCGGCGCCTCCCTCTCTCCTTCTTTCAGGACATAGCCGAGATGCTGCGTGTCTGTGTGCAGGTTCAAGGCTACGGTCCCGAAATCCGTCCAGAGCAGATCACCCGGCTGAATCACTACCGGCCCGCCCCTCGGGACATCACCGGCCCGCTGCACATCAACAGAGGGGTGGAACCAGGTCGTCATACCGAGGCTCTGGACCTTTTCCCGAAGCCACCACTGAACGTCCTCTGTGGTCGTCACTCCTGGGGTGATGACGGCGCTGGAAAAGGCCTGGGAGATGATGGCGTGGACCGTCTCTTCCCGATCCCGGTACATTGGCATCATCTCGGGAAGTCGATGGGCAATGAACTCCACCGCCAGACGAGGGACTCGCCTCACTCTGGACAGGTACTCGGAGCCCAGGGCGGTCTGAAGGGCCTCCCACTCGCCGGCCCCCAACCCATCTGCAAACGCCCAGTCTGCGTCGATATTCACGGCTATGGCCGTGGGATCCCGATCCTCCACCAGCTCTCTCAGAAGCGCCCACTGCTCATTCCCCACCAGTTCGGCCGGCCGTTCCCGGGTTGAAGGTCTGGTGGAGGTGTAGGCTTCATAGATCCCCCCCTGGGTCCCGCCTCCCAGGGCAAGTCGTTCCAGGTCGTGACCTGGACCGGCATCGTAGAAGACATAGATGGATCTGCGCCGGGCAGCAAAGGTCGTCGGCGCCTTGATGGCCCAGAATACGGGGTCTTCGGCGTACTCCCGCATGGAGAGGATCCACATGTCCACTCCGTACTCCCGCATAAGCATGGGGATGGCCTTGGTGACCCGGTTGTAGGCCCACTTTTGTTCGATCTTTGCCTGTTCCCTGAGAGGAGGGAGGGGATGGATCCGGGGCGGCGCATCTGGAGGAACGAAGACCGCTTCCTGGGCCCGGCCAGCAACCGGGGCCAGGAAAGACAGGGATAGCAGAATGGAGAGGATGACGATCCCCATGAAAAGGCGGGGAAGGGTATCTCGTGCGGGTCGCATGTTTGCCTCCGGGAGCCGGTGGGAGAAACAGGTTCCACCCGGCAATCTGGAGGGTAGGGTGCCCTCCCCGCTACTCGTCCACTCCTTTTTCCCTCAGGGCCGCCTGGGCCGCAGAAAGGCGGGCCACCGGCACTCGGAAAGAGGAGCAGCTGACGTAGTCCAACTCCACCGAGTGGAAAAAGTCCACCGACCGAGGCTCCCCTCCATGCTCTCCACAGACGCCGACCTTGAGGCCCTGATTGGCCTTTCGCCCCTCCACCGTAGCCATCCGGACCAGCCGACCCACCCCCGGCCGGTCCAGGGTGTGGAAGGGATCCTCCTTGAGCACTCCTTTGGCCAGGTACTCGGGAAGGAACGTACTGACGTCATCCCGGCTGAATCCGAAGGTCAGCTGTGTCAGGTCGTTCGTCCCAAAGGAGAAGAAGTCGGCTTCCCGGGCGATGTCCGGCGCGGTGAGGGCAGCCCTTGGAACCTCGATCATAGTCCCTATGGGGATCTCCAGGTTCCCCGTGTACCCTGCCTTCGCCACCACTTCCCGGATGGTCTTCTCCACAAGGTCCCTCAGGAAGGTGAACTCAGAAACCGAGCCGACCAGGGGGATCATGATCTCAGGAAGCGCGAGGATATGGTCTCTCCGGCAGGCGATTGCGGCCTCGACGATAGCAGTGACCTGCATGACCAGGATCTCGGGGTAGGTGATGGCCAATCGGCAACCCCGATGCCCCAGCATGGGATTCGACTCTTCCTGAGACTGGATTCGATCCAGCACCTTTCCAAGAGACAACCCAAGGTTCTTGGCCACGAGTTCCTGGCTCTTCCGGTCCCTGGGCATAAACTCATGGAGCGGGGGATCCAGCAGACGGATCGTCACCGGGAACCCCTTCATGGCTTTGAGGATCTCCAAGAAGTCTTCCCGCTGGATAGGAAGGAGCTTCTCAAGCGCTGCCTCTCGCTCCTCCAGGGTGTCTGCGAGGATCATCTCCTGCATCTTCTCGATGCGACCCTCCCCGAAGAACATATGCTCGGTCCGGGTCAGCCCGATCCCGGTTGCGCCGAAATCTCTGGCCCTGCGGGCCTCCGATCCCGTATCGGCATTGGCCCGGACATCGAGAACCCGAACCTCATCGGCCCACTCCATGACCAAACCGAAGTTCCCGGAGAGAGCGGGCCGGGAAAAAGGCACCTCTCCCACCAGGACTTCGCCCGTCGCCCCGTCCAGGGAGATCGTGTCTCCCGGCCCATAGCTTTCACCCCCTACCACCAGCTTTTCCTGCCCTGCGTATATGGAGAGTTCCCCGGCACCCACCACGCAACATCTACCCCACCCTCTAGCTACAACCGCAGCATGGGAGGTCATTCCCCCGGTGGAGGTGAGGATGCCATCGGCGTGGTGCATTCCATCGACGTCCTCAGGGGAGGTCTCCCGTCGGACCAGGATCACCTTCTCGCCGGAGGCGGATCGCCGCACGGCATCCTCGGCGGTGAACGCCAGGGTCCCCCGGGCCGCACCCGGAGATGCAGGGAGTCCCCGGGTGAGCACCCGGAAGCCCTCCTTGTCCTGGGCGGTGAAGGACGGGAGGAGGAGTTGGGTCATGGCTTCCGGAGGGATGCGGAGGAGCGCCTCTTCCTGTGAGATTATGCCATCCTTGACCATGTCCACGGCGATCTGTATGGCCGCAGTGCCCGTCCGCTGCCCCCGTCGGCTTTGGAGCATGAAGAGGGCGCCGGCCTCGATGGTGAATTCCAGATCCTGCATGTCCTTGAAGTGTTCCTCCAGGACCCACTTCATCTCGACCAACTCTTCGTAGACCCTGGGGTTCCAGGCTTCCAACTCCCTGACAGGCCTGGGTGTTCGGATCCCCGCCACCACATCCTCCCCTTGAGCGTTTACCAGGAACTCCCCGTAGAGCTCGTTCACTCCCGTAGAGGGATCCCGGGTGAAGGCCACCCCCGTCCCGGAATCCTCACCCAGATTCCCGAACACCATGGCCTGAACGGTCACCGCGGTCCCTGTGTACCCGTAGAGGTGATTGATCTCCCGATAGCGGACGGCCCGAGGGGCGTTCCAGCTCCTGAACACAGCTTCAACAGCAAGGTGGAGTTGTTCATGAGGGTCTTGTGGGAAGGCTTCACCCGTGTGCTTCTGATAGATTTCTTTATATCGCTCGACCAGATCCCTCAGGCCCTGAGGCGGCACACCGGTATCATCGTAGGCTCCGTACTTCTCCTTCACCTCCCGAAACGCCGCTTCGAAAAATTCGTGGTCCACCCCCATGACCACATCCCCGAACATGTTCACCAGGCGCCTGTAGGCATCGAAGGCCACACGTTCACTCCCCATGGCCTTGGCGACCCAACCCACCGTCTCATCGTTCAGCCCCAGATTCAGGACCGTGTCCATCATCCCGGGCATGGAAACAGCAGCCCCACTTCGCACCGAGACCAGGAGGGGATGAGGACCGGCTCCGAACTTCTTTCCCATCTCCTGTTCCAGCTTGCCCAGGTTCTGACGCACCTGCTTCATGAGTCCGGATGGGAGCTTCTTCCCTCTCGCGTAATACTCGGCACACACGTCGGTGGTAATGGTAAACCCGGGTGGGACCGGCAGGCCAAGCGACCTCATATATGCCAGACTCGCGCCCTTTCCCCCCAGCCGATCCTTCGAGAACCGCGTGCGCCGGGAGCCCAGTTTCCCGAAGTAGTGGATCCGCTTCTCCGGTCTCACCCCCCGGATTCCATGACGCCGCCTTTTCGTCGGTCCTCCTGCCGGTTCACTGGACATTTGGCTGTCTCCGAAGCATGCCTGGGTCACAGACCGGACCCGATTTCAAGAATGAGAGCGGGGCCGGGCCTTTCCTGGAAAGAACCGGCCCCACTTGGCAAGTCGCAAGAACAGGGGTCGCGCTGGCCCCTACTTGCTCACCCGACCTGCCGCATCCACCGAAGCGATCGTGATGAGGTTCGTCACATCCTGGACGGTCCCGCCGCGCTGGAGGACATGGACCGGCTTCCGCATCCCCAGGAGGATGGGGCCGATGGCCTCGGCACCGCCGATCTGTCCGATGAGTTTGTACGCAGTGTTTGCGGCACTCAGATTTGGGAACACCAACACGTTCGCCGCACCTCCCAGGTTCGTGAAGGGGTAGACTTCCTTAAGGATGTTGAAGTTGACGGCTGAATCGGCCTGCATCTCCCCATCCACCTCGAGGCTGGGCGCCAGTTCTTTGATGCGCTGTACGGCCCGGGCCACCTTGGCCGAGAGGGGGTGGGGGGCGGACCCGAAGTTTGAGAAGGACAACATGGCCACGCGGGGCTCGATCCCGAGCTCCTTCACGAACCCGGCTGAAAGAAGGGCGATCTCCGCCAGCGTCTCAGAATCCGGATCTATGTTCACCGTGGTGTCGGCGAAGAAGAGCAGCCTCCGGTCCGGCAGAGCGATCATATAAAGCCCGGCCGCGTGTTTCACGCCGTCGGCCCGTCCCACTACCTGGAGCGCGGGACGGATGGTCTCCGGATAGTTGGACTCTATGCCGGCGACCATGGCGTCTGCATCACCCTCCCGGACCATCATCCCGGCAAAATGAAGGGACCGAGACATCTGGTCTCGCGCTTCGGCCAGGGTCAAACCCTTCCGCAAACGCCTGCGATACAGTGCCTGAGCGTACCGTTCCCGCTTCTCTTCCTCTTCTGGAGGGTGAACCACCTCCACGCCGGTCAAATCTACCCCCAAGTCCTCTGCACGGGCCCTTATTTTCGACGGCTTCCCGATGATGATCGGTGCTGCGACGCCTTCGGACACAACCTGGGTGGCGGCCCGAAGAACCCGATCGCTGAACCCATCGGGGAGCACGACCTTCTTGGGGTTCCTTCTCGCCTTGGAGACCATGCGTTGCATGACCTCCATTCCCGGTCCAAGGCTGGCTTTGAGCCGGTCTCGGTACTCGTCCAGATCGAGCTCGATCCGGGCCACGCCGTCTTCCATAGCGGCCTTGGCAACGGCGGGGGAAACCCAGAACAGGACCCTTGGATCGAAAGGCTTGGGGATGATGTAATCCCGTCCGAACTCGATCTGGTCCCCACCGTAGGCCAGGATGACCGATTCGGGGACCTCCTGCTGGGCCAGCTCAGCCAGGGCCTTGGTGGCCGCCACCATCATGTTGGGCGTGACCGATTTTGCCCGGACGTCCAGAGCGCCACGGAAGATGAAGGGGAATCCCAGAACGTTGTTGACCTGGTTTGGATAGTCGGAGCGTCCCGTGGCCATGATGGCATCGTCCCGGACCTCCGCCACCTCTTCAGGCAGGATTTCCGGGACCGGATTGGCCAGCCCAAAGATGATCGGGTTGGGAGCCATGGATTTCACCATTTCCTTGCTCACCATGCCCGCCACCGACAACCCAACGAAGACGTCCGCCCCGTTCATGGCATCATCCAGGGTCCGGGCGTCGGTCTCTACGGCCCACTCTTCCTTATACTCGTTCATCCCCTCGGTGCGGCCTTGGAAGATGACACCCTTGGAATCCACCATCATCATATTCTCATGCTTTACCCCGAGACGCATGAAGTGACGGGCAGAAGAGATAGCCGATGCACCGGCCCCGCTGAACACGACCCGGACGTCCTCGGCCTTCTTCCCGACCACCTCCATGGCATTCAGAAGCCCGGCAGCACCGATGATGGCGGTGCCATGCTGGTCGTCATGGAAGACGGGTATTTCCATGGACTCCTTCAGCTCCTGCTCGATGCGGAAGCACTCGGGGGCTTTGATGTCCTCCAGGTTGATCCCGCCGAAGGTGGGCTCCAGGAGTTGAACGGTCCTGATGACCTCGTCGGGGTCTTCTGAGGCCAGCTCGATATCGAACACGTCGATCCCAGCGAACCGCTTGAAAAGAACGCCCTTGCCCTCCATGACGGGTTTGGACGCCAGCGCACCGATGTTCCCGAGGCCCAGAACGGCCGTTCCGTTGGAGACCACGGCGACCAGATTCCCTCGGGCGGTGTAGAGGAAAGCGTCGTCGGGGTTCTTCTCGATCTCCAGACATGGATCCGCTACACCGGGGCTATAGGCCAGGGAGAGTTCCCGCTGAGTGGCCATGGGCTTCGTGGCCACGACTTCTATTTTTCCAGGACGGCCACCCATGGTGTGATAGTCCAGGGCATCCTGTTTTGTGATTGCCATTGTTCCTCAAACCTCTTGAGGTAGGGGTTGTTTGGAGCTCGGGATCCACGTCCTTGTGCACGGGCGGGGTCATTGCAACTTCCGGACCGCCAGGACCCGGCGTTTGCCCCCCGCTCGAGACCACCTAAATTAGCGGAAAACCCAGGCAGGAGGCGACCTTGGAGATCAAGCTTGGCCGGATGGTTCATCTCGGCTACGGGAAGTATTGGCGTTCCGACGAGATCGTCGGCCTTTGCCCGATAGAAGAGAACCGGGGCCCCGGTCGGCGAACGGAGGTCTTCACCAGCACCCAAGCTGATTCCTTGCTGGTTTCTCGGTCGGAACAATCGATTCTCAGAGACATGGCCAGCCTTCCGAATGAAGAGTTCGCGGCAGAGGAAGCCCGGGGCCTTCTTGCGGAGCTATTGGAGGATCTGCACGATGTGACCCCCGTTCTCCGCAGGATGCTGGAGAACGAAGTCAGACTCGATCTTGATATATGGGAGAGGCGGATTCGGTCCCTCCTCCATCGGTCGAGCAACCGAGAAGAGCCGGAGGACCAGGAAGACCTCTTCTCTCCCAAGGAGTGACCGATCGGCCGGTCGCTTCTACCCTTACCCATGCCTGATCTCTCCGGCCTGAGGAAGGCCCTTCTTTTTCTCGTAACCCTGGCGCCCTTTCCCGGGGGGGTCGCTGGGCAGGAATGCCCAGAGGGCCGAATCTCCTACATCTTCATCGACAACCGATCCATCTTCGACACCGCGGAGATGGACCCCGAGACCCGCTACTTCTGGGCGTATCGGCTTGCCAACAGTCTCCATATCCGGACCCGGGAAGACTTCATTCGGAAGGAGATCCTTTTCAAGACCGGGGAATGCCTGGACTCCCTCCGGCTTTCCGAATCTGAGCGCCTCCTCAGGAGCTACCGGTTTATCGCTCGCTCAGACGTGTTCGCCCTCCCTCAACCAGACGGTACCCAGCACGTAGTTGTCGATACCCAGGACGAATGGACCACCAAGGTGGACCTTGGCTTCCAGGTGGATGAGGGTCCCGAGATCACGGGAATCGAGGTGGCGGAGGAAAACCTGCTGGGGATGGGCATCAGGGTCGGCTTTTTCTTCCGCGAAAAGAAGGAGCAAAGGGACCTCGGGGTGGAATTGCAGACCGCCCGACTCCTCAACACGCGGTGGGACGGGAGGATCAGCGTCGGTCGTACCCGAACGGGGCAGTTCCTGGAGGAGTCGCTCTACTATCCGTTCGTGGGAGAGATCGGGCGAATAGGGGCACGCCAGAGCTACCTCTGGCGGGAGACTCTCTTCTCCTATGTCGTTCCCCGTGGCAGAGGGTACAGCCACCTCCTGGTTCCCTACCTCGACGACCGTTGGGACCTGGTGGCTGGGGGTCGCCTTGGCCAGCCTGGGAACCTCACCGTTTTTGGCGCCGGAATTTCCAGAGAATCGGTCCGTTTTCGGAATTTCCCAAACGATCTGGAACTGGTGAGAGATCGGGATTTTTCCAATACCGAACCCGCCGATCCGGCGTCCATTGATGCTGTTCGTCCTCAGACCAACGACCGCACCGCAAACCGGGTGAATTTCTTCCTCGGCCAGCGGAATCTGCGCTTCATTCAGCGAAGCGGTTTGGATGCTCTAAGAGGAATCCAGGATGTTCAGGTCGGTACCGAGGTCTTTGTCGGACTGGGCCGGACCCTGGGCATAAAGGGAGCAGGGGGACAGGACCTTCCCGACGACATCCACGCCCAGGTCTCCCTTTTTGCCGGTGCGGTCTGGGATGGTTGGACCGTGAACGCCCAGGTGAACGCAGAGGCCCGGCAGGTGGACGCTGGGGTAGGCAAGGCCACCAGTTGGGAGGACGCCTTCGCGGAGGCTGACTTTTATCTGTACTGGCAACCCCGGGAGGAGGGGTACCATACGGTCCTCTTCCGTGTTTCCGGAGCCGGCGGATGGTCGGTACGGACCCCATTCCAGCTCACTCTTGGGGGAAAGGAGGCACTTCGCGGCTACAGCTCCGAGGCCTTCCCTGGGGCCAGACGAGTGGTCTTCAGCCTTGAAGACCGGCTCTACCTGCCCTGGCCCGCCCCAGAGCTCTTCGACTTCGGGCTTTCATTCTTCCTGGACCTGGGCCACATGAAACCCGGGCACATACCCTTTGCGGTGGACTCGGGATGGCAAGCCGCCGTGGGAGCGGGAATCCGGTTCGGCCTGCCCCCGGGAACCGGGAACATCGCCCGAATCGACTTGGCGGCACCCCTCGGCCCAAAGGCCCAGCTAAGGGATATCATCATCCGGTTCAGCCTTCAGGAGGTCCTGGGCCTCCTGCCGGGCTTCCGAGACGAGCAGTTGGTGAGGAGCCTCCGGAGCGGGGTTCGGCCCACTGTCATCACCCTCCCGTGGTAAGCTGAAGCGGGGGTAGAGGTATGCTGGAACTCCAAGGCGCTCCCGGGGCGGTCCTTCCCCTGCTTGTCGTGGCTTTGGGAGCCGGAGTCGACTTCTTCCTCACCGTCCTGGTTCTCGGGCTCACCTTTGAGCTGGGATTGGCGGAGCCTCAGCTCGAGGGATTCCACCCGCTCCATTGGGTGGCCCTCACCGGCACCTTTGGCCTCTACCTCCTGGAGGCTTTGGCTGAACTCCGTCGGGCCTCGGCGGTTCTCTGGCACAACCTCCAGCTGATCGTTCGGCCCCTGGCCGGGGCCTTCCTCTTGTTCTTTCTACTGGATGAGTTGCCCCTGGGGCCCCGGTCCATGGGGGCCCTGGTGGGCGGGATCGTGTGTGCCTTTGCACACGTCCTGAGCTGGGGAAGGAAGTTCTTGTTCCTTCTCAGGCCCAAAGGGAGAATGTCTCCTGCCACCTCCACGCTGATGGAAGATCTTCTTGTGGTTGTCTTCATCGCCCTGGCCGCCCCAAGGCCGGATCTTGCTGGCTACCTCTCCCTTCCCCTCCTCCTCCTGGGTCTCTTCCTGGGTGCCCCGCTGCGGCATGCCGCCCGGTTCAGCTTCAAAACCGTTGGGAGACGACTCCTGGATCCATCCGGTACAACATCCTGGCGAGTGGGGACGGAGATTCCCGTCTGGGTTCGGAGGTGCGTCGAGGACGGGGGGGTTTTCTCCCGGGAAGCCGGTCCCGCACAGGAAGAAGCCCTCTCGCGACTGCGAGGGACCCCTGCAGGGTTGTCCGGGGGGCCGAGACTTCGAGGGTTTCGAGAAGGCTGGTTGGTGATGGAGAGTCGAGAGGTGGCCTTCCTGTACCGTCATCGGAGGGGCACCCGGTCCGTTCCCCTGGACCTTCCTTCCTTCCAGGAACAGGAACATCTTGGATGGGTCCAAAGGGTGCCCCTCACCCTCTCGGGTGGGGGTCAGTCGGCACTCTTCTTGCAGGAGGAGCTGCCGGGCCTCAAATCCCATAAGTAGCAAAAAACTCTTGACTTAGGGGATTGGCACTTCTAACTTTCACGGACTTTTCAACTTCCGATTTTCCTCGGCCCCTGGGGCCGAGTTGCACGGGCCGAGGTTGGTATTGTGGGCCCATAAAGTGGTTGGTTTCTTGTCCTTCAACAGTCTTACATCGCGAGGTACGGAAAAACGGATGTTCTCTACTTCCCGAGGCCTAGACTCTTTTGATCAGTATCTGCAGGACGTTGAGAAGTACCCCCTCATACAGGATCCGGAAGAAGAACGTGCGCTGGCCCGAAGGGCCCGCACAGGCGACAAGGAAGCTGCCGAACGCCTCGTCACTGCGAACCTCAGGTTCGTCATTTCCTATGTGAAAAAATACCAGGGACGTGGGTTGGGTTTGGCGGAGCTCGTCTGCATCGGAAACGAGGGGCTCCTCAAAGCAGTGAAGAAGTTCGATCCCGATAAAGGGGTCAAGTTCATCTCCTACGCAGTATGGTGGATCCGCCAGACCGTTCTCCAGGCACTGGCTGAGCAGACTCGCTCAGTCCGAATCCCTCTCAATCAGAACTCGAACCTGGCGAAGCTTGCCAGAACCAACACGGCTCTGACCCAGCAACTCGGTCGAACCCCCACCGACCAGGAGCTCGCCGGAGAGATGGAAGAGCCGGTGGAGACCATTCGGGCCTTGAGAAGGGTTGCGGCCAGCGAGCTCAGCCTCGATGCTCCCATCGACAGGAGTGACCGGGACAGCGCAAGTTTTGGCGAACGCTTTTCCGGTGCCGAAGCCAGTGATATCGAGGAGGACGTGGAAGCCATTGCCCGGCGGGACTATCTCGAAACCATGTTCGAGCAGTACCTGACCGAGCGGGAACGGAAGATCCTCTACCTCTACTACGGCTTGGACGACGGGGAAGAGCGGACCCTCGAAGAGATCGGTTCTCTCCTGGGTGTCACCCGTGAGCGGATCCGCCAGATTCGCAACCGGGCCTTTGAGAAACTGCGGGAAAGCCCCCACGGCGACTCGCTTTCCGGTTTCTGGAACGCAAACTAGGGACTTGAGCCCTGAGGAGGCCAATAGGGGCCCCGCCTTTTCGAAGGCGGAGCCCCTATTGATTTCGACCCCTCTACGACGCCGGGGTCCCCGCGCCGTGTCGGCTCTCCGAAGTCTGGCCGGAACACTCCTTCTCGGGTCCCTTCTTTTGGGCCCGACTTCAGCCGAAGCTCAGGAATGGAACTCCGCGGAGGTCCTTTCCCTCATTGAACGGGCGCGGAACCTCCGGCACTCGACCTTCCAAGACCCCGAATTCCGATCCTATTCCTCCGAGGCCCGAGGGTACGTTCATTTCTTCCTGGACCGGGAAGACACCGGCGAACGGATTCTGGTGAAGACCGACCAGATCGCTCTGGAGGTTTACTGGGCCGCCCCGGACCAGTACAAACAGCGGATTGTAGGGCTTCGGGACGAGAAGGCTCTCCCCACGAATATCAACTACCACTTGGACCACCTGGTGGTCGTCCAGGACGAGTTCGGAGATCAGATTCGAATCGGCGATGGCGATGAGGTGGAGGCCGTGATCCATCCGGTGGCCCCTGCCGCCGAGGCCTTCTACGATTTTCTTCTGGCCGACTCGGTGACCATCACCATGCAGGGCACCCCGGAGCCCATCCGTGTCTACGAAGTTCAGGTCCGGCCAAAAAACTTCGACGTGCCTGGTTTCATCGGGAGCGTCTTCCTGGATAGGATGTCGGCGGCCATCGTCAGAATGAGCTTCTCATTCACCCCGGCTTCCTATGTGGACTCCTATCTTGATCACATCCAGATCTCCCTGGAAAACGGGCTCTGGTTGGGTCGGCACTGGCTCCCCTACCGGCAACAGCTGGAGATCAGGCGTGAGGTCCCGTTCCTGGACATCCCGGCGGGGAGCATCATCAAGGGTTGGTTTGAGGTCCGGGACTACGAAATCAACCCCCCACTGCCCCCAGCGCTATTCAGAGGTCCCACGATTTCGGCTCTCCCGGAGGCTCAGCGGAGGGCGTTCCCCTTCGAAGATGGACTCCACGACTACCTGGACCGGGAAGGGCTGAGCCCTCCCCCCGAGATGGAAGAAATCCGTTCCCTGGCTCTATCGCTGGCCAGAGAGAGATTTCTCACAGGCCTCGGGGGCTTTCGCCTGTTCTTACCCCAGCCCGTTGTCTCTTCAGGAGTCCGTTTCAATCGCGCAGAAGGAGTCTTCCTGGGGGCGGGGTTCTCCTATGGGTTCTCTCCCTCATTTTCGACAGCCTTCCACGGAGGTTATTCCTTTGGAAGGGAGCGGCCCAGCGCCCGTGTGATCCTCACCGGGGGAGAACGTCTACCGGGAACACGGCTCTCCACCTTCCTCAACCGAGCTTTGGAGCTGGGACCCCAACCAGGGATAAGCGGGGTGTTGAACACCCTGGCAGCCTTGTCTCTGGACGAGGACTATACAGATCTGTTCTTTGCCACCGGAGCTCTGGCGTCACATCGGTGGAGCCCACGGCCCGGATGGAAGCTGGAGTTTCAGGGACGGTGGGAGGATCATACCCGGGCCCGAGACGTCGTCTCCTCCGACCCACGGGACCCCCGGTTTCGGCCCATCATACCCACGGCCGATGGGGTTTGGCAGTCCCTATCGGTCAATATTTCCGCACCCACCCCGTTGCGGTCACTCTCACTGGATGGCCAAACCCTTCTGGGGCGGTTCGATAGTCGCTTCTTCGGGAAGATGGGCGTGGGCGCCACCTTCCGGCGGGCCTCTCTGGGTCGGGGCTTGGACTTCACTTCCACCGTTTCGGCCGGAGTACTCCTGGGAGACCCACCTGCTCAGGCTTTTTTCTTTCTCGGGGGACGAGGGACCGTTCCCGGATATGATTTCAGAGCCTCGTCGGGAGACAGCTTCTGGCTCTGGAATATCGAACTCGCCAGGGACCTATGGGACCCCTGGGTTCGTTTTCGACTCTTCGGTGCAGCCGGGGGAACCAACGACTTTGGAGAGGCTGCTGACGCCCTTCCCGGGGAAAGCGACTTTGGACCCGATTTGATGGTCTCCGCAGGGGCAGGGGTCGGCCTCTTCTGGGATGTCCTCCGCCTCGACCTGGCCAAGGGGATCCGGGAAGGGGGGGACTGGGAGTTGGTCCTCTCGGTGAACCCATCCTTCTGGCCATGGCTCTGAGCCGCCACTCAAGACCCCACCAGCCCGAAGGTCGAAACGGCCATCCGCCCCCAGTCTCCCCTTGTACCCGCAGCGGCTTCAGGCAGCAACCTCTTCCTGGCTCCTGGGACTCAAAAGCACCAGCTCCCGAACCACCACGTCGGCCGTGGGAATTGTGACCCCATCCCGTTCGTAGGAGTCATATTCCAACCGACCCTCCACGTAGACCCGGTCCCCTTTTGTCACGTAATCCTCCGTGAACTGAGCGAGACGGTTCCAAAGTGTGAGACGGTGCCAGTCTGTTCGTTCTTTCGGCTCGTCGCCGTTGGTGGACATCCGTCGGTTGGTGGCCAGGGAGAGGTGGGCCACCTTTGTCCCACTCCCTGTCTCCTGGATGTCGGGATCCTGCCCGATATTCCCCACCAGAATGATCTTGTTCACGCATCGGCTCATCTTGTCCTCCAGTACCCGGGGTGAAAAGAACCCGACCTCCGGAAGAGAAATCGGGTTGGTATGGAGGAAGCTCGCCCACCGGAATGGGCCTCCCCATGGCGGGGGAGGACGAATCGACTTGCCCAGGAGGATCAGCCCTTGCAGCCGTACCAGCTGTCTCCGATCCCGGTATCCACCGCCAGGGGGACGTTGAGCTCAAGAGCGGACTCCATCTCTTCCACCACCATCCGCCCCACCTCATCCACTCGGTCCTCGGGAACCTCCAGGAGGAGTTCGTCGTGGACCTGGAGGAGAAGCTTGCTCTCGGGGTGTTTGTCCTCCAGCACGGCCTGGATTCGAATCATGGCCTTCTTGATCAGGTCAGCTGCGGTCCCTTGTATCGGCGTGTTCTGCGCCACGCGCTCCCCGAACTGTCGGACATTCCAGTTGGATGCAGTCATCTCAGGGATGTATCGACGCCGGCCACTCAGGGTTTCCACATACCCCCTGTCCCTGGCCAAACCAACTTGCTCATCCAGGAAGGACCGGACTCCGGAGAAGCGATCGAAGTAGGACTGGATGAACTCTTTCGCCTCTTCCCGGGGAATGCCCAACTGTCGCCCCAAGGAGAATTCACCTTGCCCGTACAGGGTGGCGAAGTTGATGGTCTTGGCCCTCCCCCTCATCTCGGAGGTCACTTCCTCCAAGGGGACCCCAAAGATCACAGATGCGGTTTGTTTGTGGACATCGATGCCTTGTCGAAACGCTTTCACAAAGGCGTCGTCCCCTGAAAAGTGGGCCAGAATGCGAAGTTCGATCTGGGAATAGTCCGCGGCAAAGAAGCGGAACCCTTCTTCGGCCACAAATCCCTTCCGGATTTCCCGCCCCACCTCCGTGCGAATGGGGATGTTCTGGAGGTTTGGATCGGACGAGGAGAGCCGCCCGGTGGCCGCGACAGTTTGGTTGAAGGAGGTATGCAGGCGACCTGTCGCGGGGTTCACGAGCCGTGGCAACGCATCGACGTAGGTGTTTCGGAGTTTCTCCAGCTGCCGGTATTCCAGGAGTTGAGCCGGAAGGCCATGGCCCAGCTGCGCCAACTCTTCCAGCACCGATGCGTCTGTCGACGGGCCTGTCTTCGTCTTTTTCAGGACCGGCAGCCCGAGCTTATCAAACAGGATCTCCCTGAGCTGGGGGGTGGAGTTGAGGTTGAACTCCTCTCCGGCCAACTCCACGATCCCCAGACGGAGCGCCTCCAGCTCCCCCTGGAGACGCTCGTTCATCTGTTGGAAGAAGGGAACATCGATTCGGATGCCATTGGCTTCCATGCGGGCCAACACCGGCACCAGTGGAAGCTCCAGTTCCTGAAACAGCCCTTCCAGCTCGTTCTCAACCAGTTGAGGCTCGAAGAGATTCTTCAACCGGAGCGTGTAGTCAGCATCCTCGCATGCGTACACCCGGGCATTCTCCAGGGACACCTCGGCAAAGGTGACCTGAGCCCTCCCCTTTCCGGCCACATCCTGATACGAAATCATCTTGTGGCCCAGCAGTGTCACGGCCAGGGAGTCCAGGCTGTGTTGGCGCCGATTGGGATCCAGAACGTACGAAGCCACCATGGTGTCGAAGGCCAGGCCCTTGAGGGCTACCCCGGCCCCCTCCAGGACAATCATGTCATACTTGAGGTTCTGCCCGATCTTCTTGACGTTCGGGTCTTGGAGAACCTCTACGAGCGGCTTGAGGTCTGGGGAGAGGAGTGGTGGGAGGTTTTCCGGCGCGCCATCTCCCGCATCGTCCAGGGCCAACTCCCCGCCCCTCCGGTGCCCGAAAGGAAGGTAGAAGGCCTCTCCGGGCTGGATGGAGAGGGAAATCCCCACCAGCTCCGCCTGTGTTGCCTCCTGACTCGTGGTCTCGGTATCGACGGACACAAACCCTGCTTCACGAATTCGTTCGGCTAGCGCGACAACTTCCGAAACTCCGGTGACGAGCTTGTACTCCGCAGTCTCCTCGGGTGTCGATCCTGAATCGATGGGTGGAGCTTCTTCGGCGGGTGTGTCGGGTGTCCCCGGCCCGGTGAACCGCTCCGTCAGGCGACGGAAATCCAACTCTACGAAGAGTTGTCTTAGACGGGCCCTATCGGGAGCTCGTACCTTCAGGGCATCCAGATCCAGATCCACCGGGACATCGGTCTGGATGGTCACCAATTGTTTCGACAGGCGAACCAGGTCGGCGTTGTCCGTCAAGGATTCCCGAGCCCGCTTCGCTTTCATGTCCGGAGCCCGGGCCAGGATCTCCTCCAGATCGCCGTGCTCCAAGAGGAGCTTTACCGCCGTCTTCGGGCCGATTCCCGGGGCCCCGGGGACGTTGTCGGAGGAATCACCGACCAGGGCCAGGTAGTCGGTGATCTTTTCCGGGGGAATCCCAAATTTCTCGTGGGCATTGGACTCGTCCACCCACTCCGCCTCGACCCCCGTCGGGCCACCACGGCCCGGGTTCAGGAGATGAATGCCGGGGCCCACCAGTTGGTAGAGATCTTTGTCTCCCGAGACGATGACTGCCTCCAAGCCGGCGTCCCGAGCCTTGATGGCCAGGGTCCCGATTACGTCGTCAGCCTCGAAGCCCTCCACCGTCACCGCCTCGTCGTGGAAGCCCTCGACGAGCTCGTGGATTCGAGGAAGACTCGCAGCCAGCTCGTCGGGCATCTTCTCCCGGGTAGCCTTGTACTCAGGGTAGAGTTCCTCACGGTGGCTCATCCCCTTGTCGAACACGATGGCCAGATAGTCTGGCTGGTGGTTCTCCCTGATGGAGAGGAGGAAGTTTGCAAACCCGAATGGGGCCGAGGTGTTTTCACCTCTGGAGTTGGTGAGCGGTCGGTTTATGAAGGCGAAGAACGCACGGTAGATCAGTGCATAGGCGTCGATGAGGAAGAGCCTGGGAGCCTTCTTCGGGGGAGCGTCGACCATGGGAGGCGTTCTTCCGTGGGTTGGATGGGCATCTAATTCGAGCGAGGCACAGCAAACTTCCAGGACATGAAGGGGCCCCACGTACCTACCCCCGGACGTGGACGAAGAGCCTGAAGCCTGGATGATTGTGCTGGATGGTTGCCTGCCACCGAAGGCGCACCGGCAAGAACGCTCAGTGCCGGTTCACATTGGCGGCCTGTCGTCCCTGTTCCGTTTCCCGGATCTCGAACTCGACCTTCTCGCCCTGGATCAATGTCCGGTATCCGTCACACCGGATCTCGGAGAAGTGGACAAAGATCTCATCCCCGCTCTCCGCTCGGATGAGCCCCAATCCTTTGGAGTCATCGAACCACTCCACCGTCCCCACGGTCATCCCAAAACCCTCGCAGAAAGAGAATCCGTATCCGGAACAGGCGGAAGATGACGGGGCCAGGAACGCCCCGTCAAGGAAGAGATTGGGGAGGGAATTTCATCCTCCATCAACCCTCGGGCTGTAAAGCCAGGTGTAGATCTCACGGTTGAGGAGAACGTTCTTCACATACCCTCTTGTCTCGGAGAACGGGATCCTCTCCACGAAGCGAGGAAGGTCACCGGCTTCAGGGTAGTTTCTCCACCGACGAGCCCGAGTCGGGCCTGCGTTGTAGGCCGAGAGTACGATAGAGAGATCCTCTCCGAAACGCCTTTTCATGTCTGAGAAGAAGGTCATCCCCAGATGGACGTTTATCTCCGGACGATAGAGGTGCTCATCAGGGTTGAACGGCCTCGGCCCCCCTGCCCTGGCCAGCTCCCTACCCGTGGAAGGTAGGACCTGCATCAACCCCCGGGCGTCAGCCCGGGACCGGGCTCGGTGCCAAAAGGCCGATTCCTGGCGCATCAACCCAGCTATCAGATACGGATCCAAGCCCCGTTCTTCTGCCATCTGCACGACCATTTCCCGATATGGAAACGGGTAGATAGACGAAAGGAGATCCCGATCCCATTCCCCCCCCAACCTTCGGATCTCCCATCCGAGGTTGATACCCTCCCGGGTCATCCCGCGCCGGTTCATCTCCAGGGCCAGGCGGAGAAGGAGGCCACGTCGCTCCTCCACGTCCTGGAGGAGACGCACGTCATCGGAAAGCCGCCGAAACTCCCAGTCGGCCCCATCGAGGAGACCAACCTCCCGAAGGGCGTCGATGCGGCCTAGCCCTTGGATCAGCCTCTCGGTGAGCGGGGGAGTGGCGTCCGCCACCGGTATGCCAGGGTCAAATGGTTTTTCCAGGAGGAGTCCGGCCTGGACCGAGTAGTAGGAGAGAGGGAACCGCCGGCGGAGGTCGTCCAAGATGACGTAGGCATCCTCTTCTCGGCCGAGAGAAAGGAGGGTCCTGCCCGCCCAGAATGCCGCCTCGTCCCACCTCCTCCCCTCAGGAAAGGCCTCCATGTAGGCCTGGAATACATGCACGGCCTCCTCAGGCCTCCCGCGGGAGAGATGGATCTGCCCCAACCTCATACGGGCTTGCCCGGCCAGATTCTGGCTTGGGGACAGAGCGGCCGTAGCTTCAAACCCTTGGATCGCCCCCTGGATATCCCCCTGGTCCTGTCGAGCGTCAGCTCTGAGGAACAGCACCTCCACCGACTCGGCCCGGTCTGGAAAGAGAGCGATCATCGAATCCTGCACGGCCCTGGCCTCGGAGGTCCTACCCAGGGCCCCCAGAGCTCGGATCCGCAACGTCAGGTGGGGCGCCGAAATTGGCGCCTGCCTCCCGGCTTCCACAGAGTCGAGCAACTCCAGGGCCCTCCCGGGCTCCCGGACCTCCAGGAGGGCACGGATCCGGGCAAGGGTCACCTCGGGGCTCACAGGCCCACCTAGCAGCTCTTCATGGGCCTGGTAGGCCTCCAGGGCATCCCCCGCACGTCCGGCTCTGGCCAGGGCCTCCGCGCTGGTTCTTGCCACAGTGGACGAGTCGAACCCCAGAGCCAAAAGAGACGAGGCCGCTGTGGTCGCTCGTCCCCCCCTCGGATCTTCTTGAAGAACCTGGTGGAAGGCGGATTTTGCTCCAGCTGTGTCCAGCCGTGCCAAACGCAAGGCCCCGACCTTCTCCCAGGCGAGGCTCCGTTCCGCTCCCGTACGGAGGGATGGGATGGCGCCCCAAAAAGCCGCTTCGGAACCAGCAGAATCGCCTGAAGCAAGGAGGGCTAGAGCCGGCAACTCCCACCCCCTCTGTCGCACTTCCTCCGGGGTCACCTTCGACAGGAAGGCCATCGTCTCTTCCGGCTTCCCTTCCTCGGCCGCTTGCTGAGCAAGCTCCAACGCCAGCCACCGTCCTCTGGAAAGCTCGGATCCGAGTACAGCATCCAGATCCTCCCTCACCGCTCCGGAGTCCCTCATGTCCATTCTGACCCTGGCCCGCCGCAGATGGATTTCCGTCGCATCCAAACTCGCCGGAGGACTTCCCTCCTCAGCCAGGCTGGCCAGGGCCGCAGTGAATGACGCTTCGGTCTGTGCTGCATCCCCCGCCTCCTCAAAAGCCCGACCAAGGAGGAACCAGGGCAAAGAGCCACCAAGCAGACCTTGGGCAAGAGGAGCCTGGAGGAGTCCCGGGATGACGGACCAGTTCCCCCAGCCCGCCTCCCCTTGAGCCAGCAAGGTGAGTTCATCTCGGGTTCCGGGCCCACCCTCCCCAAGGGCTTCCCGCATCCGCCGTACGCCGTGCCAGTAGCGCCCCCTCCTGTACTCCGTCCGGATTTGATCCAGGACCGAGTCGGGGAGAGCCTGGGGCCGGTCCGGCACGACCTGAAGGATCCACCTCGGGTGTCCTCGGTCTCTCGGGACTGTGGAAGAGGAACCAGCCACTGGGGCCAGGATCGAGACAAGAACCAGTAGGTGCGGGAGCCAATTCATGCCAGAAGGATACACAGAAGAGGAGGGGAAAAAAGAGAAGAGGCCACCCCGCCACGGGGTGGCCTCCATAACTTCGCTTTTCCCGGCGATTTAGGAAGCCGCTGCCTGGCGGCCCCGATCGATGGCATGCAGCGCGTCGATCATCTTCTGCGCCGACTCCTCCATATCGATGACCAGGCTATCGATACGGGAGACGAAATAGTTGTGGAAGATGCTCATGGGGATGGCGATGGCCAGCCCGGCGGCCGTGGTGAGGAGCGCGACCTTGATTCCCCCTGCAACCAGGGTAGCCTCAACCTCACCAGCCATCTCGATGGACTGGAAGGCGATGATCATCCCGATCACCGTTCCAAGGAACCCGAGGAGGGGTCCAACGTTGGTGAGCGTCGCAAGAACCACGAGACCCCTCTCGAGCTTACTGAGCTCGATGAGACCCTGATTCTCAATCGCCTTCATCACCCGGTCCGTGCCCTCGTCGTGCCGCTCGAGGCCGGCATAGATGACCTTGGCACCGGGGGAGTTGGACTCCCGGGTCAGTTCCAGCGCCTCGTCAATACGCTGACCAGACAGGAGCTCATCGACCTCCCGCAGCACCTTCCGCGTGCTGGCCGCCTTTGAGATAAGGCTGAAGAACTTCCAGATGATGACGAGTACTCCGACGACCAGACAGGCGGCGAGGGGCCAACGCATCCCTCCCATGCCTTCCCAGTTGGTCGATATCTGCTCTGAGAAAGTCAGGTCCGGAGAGTTGACCCCCGGAAGCTGAAGAAGAGCACCGTAAATTCTAATTACGCCCACCAAGAGGACCTCCTGCCGAAATGGTCGTCAGGCCAACAAATCTGAATCCATTCTACCTAGTTGTAGAATGGATACGTCAAACCCTTACAAGGCTTGCCAAGATGGAGAGGGGGAACAGGTGTGTCAAGGGCCCGCCAGGTGTTCCCGAGCCTTGAAACAAGCCACTTTCCGGCCGTCCGTTGCAGGCAACAACACAGGGGTTTCGCCGGCGCACTCAGGACCCTTCGACGGGTGGGGGCATCGGGGGTGGAAAGCACAACCCGTAGGGGGAGTCAGCGGGCTCGGTGGCTCTCCCGGGAGGACGGTCCAATCCCCCTCCCCCGCCGGTGCCTCTTCCAGCGGGGTCGCCGCCGTCAGCAGTCCTTTTGTATACGGATGCGCCGGTTGGTCGAAGAGGGCTTCGGTAGCTCCGACCTCCACAACCTCCCCCAGGTAGAATACCGCCACACGATCCGTGACCTGTCGAAGGACGGAAAGATCATGGGTGATCAGGAGGTAGGTCAGCCCCAGCGATTGTCTCAGCTCCGCCAGAAGATTCAGGATCTGAGCCTGGACGGAGAGATCCAGAGCCGAGACGGGCTCGTCCAGGATGAGGACCTCGGGCTCAACCGAAAGGGCCCGGGCGATTCCCAGTCGTTGACGTTGTCCTCCGCTGAACTCATGCGGATACCGGTATGCAACCTCCGGGCGGAGGCCCACCATGGAGAGAAGGTTCGACACACGATCCCGGCGTGCAGATTTCGAGAGTTCCGGCTGATGAACCGCCAGTGCCTCTTCCAACATGGCACCGGCCCCAAGTCTTGGATTCAGAGAGCCCGACGGATCCTGAAATACGATCTGCACACTCCGCCGGAACTCCTCCAGCTCTCTCGGACCCATCTCGTGTACGTCGGTACCCCGGAAACTGACCGTACCCTGGGTAGGCTCCAGAAGGCGGAGAGCCACCCGAGCCAGGGTGGTCTTGCCTGATCCTGATTCCCCCACCAGTCCCAGGCACTCCCCCTCCAGGAGGTCCAAGGAGACCCCGCGAAGGGCTTGGACCCTCGGTCCGCTACGGGCCCCTCGTCTGCCCGGGAACTCGTGTTTGAGGTTCCTGATGACCATCAATTCTCCCGGCGCCTCCGTCTTCAAAGATCCTCCTTATCCTCTATGCCGGGAAACCAGCAGCGGGCTGCCCGATGGAACCCGCCCCCGGGGACCGCCAGCCCGCCTCCTAGCTCTTCCAGAGAGAGCGAAACCATGGCTGGCTCTTCCCGCCGGCAGCTTTCAACTGCCTCGGGACACCGAGGGTGGAATCGGCATCCTTTCGGCCAGGATGTGGCCTCCGGAACCTCCCCGGGAATCGGTCGAAGCCGGGTTCTCCGATCTCGGACAGACAGCCGTGAACCGAGCAGCCCTCTGGTATAAGGGTGTTTGGGACGGGGAAAGACCTCAGACACCGGCCCCTGTTCCACTACCCGGCCACCATACATCACAAAAACGGTACGGCAGACCTGAGCTACCACCCGCAGGTCATGAGAGATCAACAGGAGAGCCATTCCCCGGTCTTCTTTCAGGCGGCGAAGGAGAGCCAGGATCTGGGCCTGGATCGTAACGTCCAGTGCCGTGGTCGGTTCATCGGCAACCAACAGCGCCGGGTCGCCCGCCAGGGCCATGGCGATCATCGCCCTCTGGCGCATGCCACCGGAGAGCTGATGGGGGAAGGCTTCGGCCCGGTCTTCCGCCTCTGGGATTCCCACCTCCTGGAGGAGGCGGATCGCCTCCTGCCTCGCATCGGCCCTCCCCATCTTCCGATGGAGCGCAAGCCCTTCTCGGATCTGGTTGCCCAGGGAGAAGACCGGGTTCAGGGAGCTCATGGGTTCCTGGAAGACCATGGCGACCTCCCCGCCCCGGACCCGTCGAAGCTCCGACGGTTCAGCCCCCACCAACTCCTGCCCTCGGAATCGGATGGAGCTTCCCTCCAACACCCGGCCACTCTTCTTGGGGAGGAGGCCAAGGATCGAGAGAGCCAATAGGGTCTTTCCGGAGCCCGACTCGCCAACCACACCCACCGCCTCCCCCTCCGGGATGTCCAGATCGACACCATCCACAGCCCGGGCGACCCCGTTCAATGCGGAGATGTGGGCCCGGAGATTCCTGATTTCCAGGACGTTCATCCACGAGCCTCGGAGATCTGCCTCGGATCCGTGGCATCCCGGAAACCGTCACCCACCAGGTTGAACGCCAGAACCACCAGAACAATGGCCAGACCAGGGAAGGTGGAAATCCACCAGGCATCCGGAAGGTAGGTACGTCCGGCCGCCACCATGGTGCCCCAGGAGGGCGTCGTGCCCCGGACTCCGAGTCCCAGGAACGCGAGGCCCGCCTCCAAGACGATGGTATTCCCAATCCCCAGCGTGGCGGCCACGATCACCGGAGCCAAAGCATTGGGAAGAAGATGTCTGAAGATGATCCTGGGATGAGAGAACCCGAGGGCCTTGGCGGCCTCGGCGAACTCCCTCTCTTTCAACGCCAGGATCTCACCCCGGACCACCCTTGCCATGAACGGCCACTGGGTGATTGCCAGGGCGATGATGATCAGGAAGATGGAGGGATTGAACAGGGCCACGATCGCCATCAAAAGCACCAGGCGGGGGAAGGCCATGAAGAGGTCCACGGTCCTCATGATCACTTTG